>NZ_CP045333.1:900000-1132500 GCF_009363335.1 Labrenzia sp. THAF191a | reverse complement strand
CAAGGGAGCAAACCCGGGGAACTGAAACATCTAAGTACCCGGAGGAAAGGACATCAACCGAGACTCCGCTAGTAGTGGCGAGCGAACGCGGACCAGGCCAGTGGCTTGCATTTAAGAACCGGAACCGTCTGGAAAGTCGGGCATTAGTGGGTGATAGCCCCGTACGGGTAGAAATTATGCAAGTCCTCGAGTAGGGCGGGACACGTGAAATCCTGTCTGAACGTGGGGGGACCACCCTCCAAGCCTAAGTACTCCTTGTCGACCGATAGCGAACAAGTACCGTGAGGGAAAGGTGAAAAGTACCCCGACGAGGGGAGTGAAACAGTTCCTGAAACCGGATGCCTACAAACAGTTGGAGGGCGCAAGCCTGACAGCGTACCTTTTGTATAATGGGTCAGCGACTTAATTTAACGAGCAAGCTTAAGCCGGTAGGTGTAGGCGTAGCGAAAGCGAGTCTGAATAGGGCGCCCTAGTTCGTTGGATTAGACCCGAAACCGAGTGATCTAGCCATGGCCAGGTTGAAGGTGCGGTAACACGCACTGGAGGACCGAACCCACGCCTGTTGAAAAAGTCGGGGATGAGCTGTGGCTAGGGGTGAAAGGCCAATCAAACTCGGAAATAGCTGGTTCTCCGCGAAATCTATTTAGGTAGAGCGTCGGATGAATACTCTCGGGGGTAGAGCACTGGATGGGCTATGGGGGCTTACCGCCTTACTGATCCTAACCAAACTCCGAATACCGAGAAGTACTATCCGGCAGACACACAGTGGGTGCTAACGTCCATTGTGGAGAGGGAAACAACCCTGACCGCCAGTTAAGGTCCCTAAGTTATGGCTAAGTGGGAAAGGATGTAGAACTCCCAAAACAACCAGGATGTTGGCTTAGAAGCAGCCATCATTTAAAGAAAGCGTAACAGCTCACTGGTCTAAATAAGGGGTTCCGCGCCGAAAATGTACCGGGGCTCAAGCCATACACCGAAACTGCGGGTGCATCTTATGATGCGCGGTAGCGGAGCGTTCTGTAAGTCTGCGAAGGGGGACCCGTGAGGGCTCCTGGAGATATCAGAAGTGCGAATGCTGACATGAGTAACGATAAAGCGGGTGAGAGACCCGCTCGCCGAAAGTCCAAGGGTTCCTGCGCAACGCTAATCGGCGCAGGGTTAGCCGGCCCCTAAGGCGAGGCCGAAAGGCGTAGTCGATGGGAATGCAGTTAATATTCTGCAGCTTGGTGGTAGTGACGGATGCCGTGTGTTGTATCTCCTTATTGGATTGGGGGTGCAGCGAAGGTGTTCCAGGAAATAGCTCCACCGTATAAACCGTACCCGAAACCGACACAGGTGGACTGGTAGAGAATACCAAGGCGCTTGAGAGAACTATGCTGAAGGAACTCGGCAAAATGCTCCCGTAAGTTCGCGAGAAGGGAGACCTCACGACGGGCAACCGTTGTGGGGTGGCACAGACCAGGGGGTGGCGACTGTTTATCAAAAACACAGGGCTCTGCGAAGCCGTAAGGCGACGTATAGGGTCTGACGCCTGCCCGGTGCTGGAAGGTTAAGAGGAGGTGTGCAAGCACCGAATTGAAGCCCCAGTAAACGGCGGCCGTAACTATAACGGTCCTAAGGTAGCGAAATTCCTTGTCGGGTAAGTTCCGACCTGCACGAATGGCGTAACGACTTCCCCGCTGTCTCCAGCATAGACTCAGTGAAATTGAATTCCCCGTGAAGATGCGGGGTTCCTGCGGTCAGACGGAAAGACCCCGTGCACCTTTACTACAGCTTCACACTGGTATTCGTCACGACATGTGTAGGATAGGTGGTAGACGTTGAAGCAGGAGCGCCAGCTCTTGTGGAGTCACCCTTGAAATACCACCCTTGTCGTCATGGATATCTAACCGCGGTACAACAATATCCGGGACCGTGTGTGGCGGGTAGTTTGACTGGGGCGGTCGCCTCCCAAATGGTAACGGAGGCGCGCGAAGGTGGGCTCAGAGCGGTCGGAAATCGCTCGTTGAGTGCAATGGCATAAGCCTGCCTGACTGCGAGACTGACAAGTCGAGCAGAGTCGAAAGACGGCCATAGTGATCCGGTGGTCCCTCGTGGAAGGGCCATCGCTCAACGGATAAAAGGTACGCCGGGGATAACAGGCTGATGATGCCCAAGAGTCCATATCGACGGCATTGTTTGGCACCTCGATGTCGACTCATCACATCCTGGGGCTGGAGCAGGTCCCAAGGGTTTGGCTGTTCGCCAATTAAAGTGGTACGTGAGTTGGGTTCAGAACGTCGCGAGACAGTTCGGTCCCTATCTGCCGTGGGTGTAGGAGAATTGAGAGGATCTGTCCCTAGTACGAGAGGACCGGGATGGACGTACCTCTGGTGGACCTGTTGTGGCGCCAGCCGCATTGCAGGGTAGCTATGTACGGAAGGGATAACCGCTGAAAGCATCTAAGCGGGAAACCCACCTCAAAACCAGTTCTCCCTGAAGAGCCGTGGAAGACCACCACGTCGATAGGAAGCGTGTGGAAGTGCGGCAACGCATGAAGCTTAGCTTTACTAATAGCTCGTTCGGCTTGATCCTCTCATTAGTCAATGTTCATCTTTTGGATGCGCCCCTGGCGCATCGAAAAGATCATTTTAAGTGCGCTACCGCCCTTCGGGCTGCTTGAGCGCGTTTGAAATGATCCATAGGGCCAATGTCCTGGAACCTTCGTCCCAGGCGAGGCCGACCAAAACATCAAAAAATATATAGACCAGTTCACGCAAATTGCGCTTCGCCGGCCTGGTGGCCCTAGCGGGGAGCCCCCACCCGATCCCATCCCGAACTCGGCCGTGAAACTCCCCAGCGCCAATGGTACTGCATCTTAAGGTGTGGGAGAGTAGGTCGCCGCCAGGCCTGCAAATCGCAATTTGAAACCTCTTCAATTTGTCTGTCGCTCACGCGCGTAACGCCCTTCGGGCTGCGCTCCGCGGGGCGGCCCGACCGGCCGGCGGCCACTTGGCCTTGCCTCCGCTGCGCTCCGGATCTCTTGTCCCATATCAGCGCAGTCTTCCGGTCAAACCGAAACATAAGGGTATGCCCAAAAGGGACCAGACCCAGTTTGACCAAACGCGCAGCGCGCAAAGGACAAACAAAAAAACAACGCGGGATGGAGCAGCCCGGTAGCTCGTCAGGCTCATAACCTGAAGGTCGCAGGTTCAAATCCTGCTCCCGCAACCAACAAATAACCCGGCCGCGCGCCGGGTTTTTTGTTGCTAACGGATACTGATTCCAAACTGACCAGCGCTCCCACAAAAAGCGCTATGCCCGACGCACTGGCACAAAAAAGCTCAAAGCCACATACCGATACAAAATAAAACCCCGTCAGAAAAAACTGACGGGGTTTTTTGTTATGTATGACAAGGGGCAGGGCGAAAGACTGAATACCTAGGCCGTCTCGGAGAGGACCCGTCCCAGCGTTGCCACCATCTCGTCAATCATGTCTTCTTCAACAATCAATGGTGGAGAAAGAGCGATGATGTCGCCGGTCACGCGGATCAGCAAGCCCGCCTCGAAGCACTTGACGAAAACCTCATAGGCACGCTTTCCGGGCGCGTCCTCGCGGGAATCCAGTTCAATGCCGGCAATGACGCCAATCGTGCGGATGTCCTTGACGTGTTTTGCGCTCTTGAGCGTATGGATACGGTTTTCCCAGGTGCTGGAGATCTCCGAACCACGGGTCAGAAGCTTATGTTTCTCGTAGATATCGAGCGTAGCTAGGCCGGCGGCGCAGGCGACCGGGTGACCGGAATAGGTATAGCCGTGGAAGAGTTCGATTGTCTCGGCCGGACCGTCCATGAAGACTTCATAGATAGCGTCCTGCGCGAAGACCGCTCCCATCGGAATGACGCCGTTGGTAAGACCCTTGGCAGTGGTAAAGAGATCCGGTTTCACGTCGAAGAAATCTGATGCGAATGGAGCGCCGAGTCGTCCGAAACCGGTGATGACCTCGTCGAAGATCAACAGGATACCGTGACGGTCGCAGATCGCACGCAGTCGCTCCAGATATCCCTTGGGCGGAATGAGTACGCCGGTGGAGCCTGCAACAGGTTCCACGATGACTGCGGCGATGGTCTCCGCCCCGTGTAGCGCGACGATCCGTTCCAGATCATCCGCAAGATGTGCGCCCCATTCAGGCTGGCCCTTGCTGAAGCTGTTGTGTTCGGGAGCATGGGTGTGCGGCAAGTGATCGACACCGGTCAGGAGCGAACCGAAATGGCGGCGATTGTTGACGATGCCGCCAACGGAAATGCCGCCGAAGCCGACACCGTGATAACCGCGTTCGCGACCTATCAACCGGGTTCGGGAAGCGTCCCCCCGGGCGCGGTGATAGGCGAGCGCCAACTTCAATGCCGTATCGACGGATTCGGACCCGGATCCGGTAAAGAAGACATGGTTGAAGCCTTCCGGCGCAATCTGCTTCAGACGTTCTGCAAATTCGAAGGCAATCGGATGGCCCATCTGGAAGGAGGGCGCGTAGTCCAGTTCGGACAATTGCCGTGCGACCGCATTGGTGATCTCTTCATAACCGTGTCCGGCATTGCAGCACCAGAGGCCCGCAGTGCCGTCGAGAATGCTGCGGCCGTCGTCGCTCCGGTAATGCATGCCCTTGGCCGAGACCAGCATGCGTGGAGACTGCTTGAACTGCCGGTTCGCGGTAAATGGCATCCAGTAAGCGTCAAGCGGCTGGTTGGATCGAATATCTGTGGTGTTGCTGACGATGTTCATGTGCGCCTCCTCGGTCGGTCGCACTAGAAAGCACTGATTTTGACAAGCCGAATAGTCTGTTTCTTGCAGGCATCAAGATATTGAAAAGACAAAAATTGAGTGGGAAGATGTTTAGGATGATAAACACACTAAACACCGATGACTTCTCACGCGACGTCGGATTGCGCCTGCGGGCGATCCGGGAAGCGCATGGCTATTCACAGCGGGAATTGGCGAAACGGGCCGGTGTCACCAACGGTTTCATTTCCCAGCTGGAAGCGGCCAAGATCAACACCTCCCTCAGCGCATTGAAACGCGTTCTGGACGGTATACCGATCGGCCTGTCGGAGTTTTTCGCCTATGAGCCGGAGCGGCAGGAGCAGGTGTTTTTCGGCGTCGATGAGTTGACCGAAATCGGCAAGGGCAACATTTCCTACAGGCAAG
This sequence comes from Labrenzia sp. THAF191a, assembly GCF_009363335.1. Lineage (GTDB taxonomy): Bacteria > Pseudomonadota > Alphaproteobacteria > Rhizobiales > Stappiaceae > Roseibium > Roseibium algicola. Next base: position 1,127,316 of record NZ_CP045333.1, on the reverse strand, counting down.
TCGGCAACAGCCTCTTCGGCCACGAGCTGCAGATGCTTTACGAAGTTTATGAAGCGGGGGCGGATACGGGCCGCGTCATGCTCAGCCACGAGGGCGAGGAGGCCGGTATCGTCATCGAGGGACGGCTTGAAGTGACCGTCGGCGAGCAGAGAAAGATCCTCGGACCAGGAGATGCCTACCTCTTCAAGAGCTCGATCCCGCACAGATTCAAGGCACTGCGAAACGGCCGCTGTGTCGTTGTCAGCGCCTGTACGCCGCCGACGTTCTGATCCCGCGCTAAAACAGTCCCAGCTTCTTCGAATTCGCCTTCCATTGCACCAGCCGGTGGCTCGAGGTCGTCTCGTTGGCCCTGGCTGCAATGTCGACCATCAGGCTGAGCGCGGCAACGATCCCGATGGTCGACTCCAGGAAGAGGCCCGTTCTGGAAGGCGCATAGACGGCGGCATCGGCGATCTCCCTACTCCAGTGGCAATATTCGTCCGAAACCACAATCACTGACCGGCCCTGGCTCTTTGCCAACCGGGCGAGCTTCAGCGATTCCGATGCATAGGGCACGACGTCCACCAGGATAAGGCACGTTGTGGCGGCCGTTTCCGGGCCGTGATCAAGCCACTCGCCCAGCATGCCGTCATGGGCGGACAGGAAATGGACATTCTTTCGCGCCAGCGCCATCCGGCGGGCGAAATCCTCCACCGTTCCCCGGATCGACTGAAATCCCGTGGCGTAAATCGTCTCGGAAGTCGAAACCAGTCGGATGACCTCTTCCCAATTATCGCCTTGCGTCTGGTTGAAGACGTTGGTCAGTCCCTGGACCTCGGCTTCCAGCGTCTCGACGAACCGCAAAGGAATGTCCCCGTCGGTGACGAAGGAGGCCGTGGTGACCGAATAATGTTCGCGCAGCAGCTGCTTCAGCCCTTTCATGCCGTCGCAACCGAGCCGGCGCAGCAACCTTCCGACGGTGACCTCTGAAACCCCCGCCTTTTCCGCGAGAGATTTCCCGGTTTCCAGCCCGAGAGATGAAATATTCAGGCTGACGAACTGCGCGAGCCGGGCCTCCTGCTTGGGGAGTTTGGGTGTTTCATCCTGCAAGCGTTTGATGAATTCATCGAATTTCGCCTGAGGGAAGGAGGAGAAGCCGGCTTCCATTTCAGCTCCCAAAATGACAGAAAAATAACATTTGACAGAAATGTCATAATTCAATCTCCTTTTGGACGCAAGCCCGTTCACCTCCCAGAAACGTGGCAGCAAACCAGAGGGTTCCATGACTAACAACACGCTGAAGAGAGTTGCCAAGGCAACACTTGGGGCAGCGGCACTGGTGGCTGTTGCCAGTGCTGCGCAGGCCGAGGAAGAACTGAATCTCTACAATTGGGGCGACTACATAAATCCGCAGGTTCTGACCAGATTTACCGAGGAGACGGGGATCAAGGTCAACCTGGACACCTATGGATCCAACGAGGAAATGCTTGCGAAGATCCAGGCAGGCGCCACCGGTTACGATATCGTGTTCCCGTCGGTCCATATGCACGACATCATGTTCCAGCTTGGTTTGCTGGAAAAGACCGGCATCGGCAGCGATCCGGCTTTCAAGAACATCGACCCGCAGTTCATCCGCGCGAAGACAGATCCGGACGCGGAATACTGTCTGCCTTATGCCTGGGGCACTGTCGGCATCGCCTACAACAAGCAGAAAGTGGCCGAAATGACCGGCTGGGAGGATTTCTTCGCCCTGGCTGACAAGGGCGAGAAGATCATCCTTCTTGACGATCTGCGCGAGACCATCGGCATCGGTCACATCATGAACGGCACGTCGGTCAATTCCACCGATGAAGCCGAGATCAAGGCCGCGGCAGATTACATTCTGGAGCGCAAGAAGAACGTCACCGCCTTTACCTACGACAGCATTCCGCTGGTCCAGTCTGGCGATGTGGCGGCGGCACACTGGTATGTCGGCGCGAACATTTTCGTGCAGCAGGCTCCGGACGTGCTCGCCTACGTCATCCCGGAGGAAGGCGCGACCATGTATCAGGAGGACATCTGCGTCCTTGCCAGCGCGCCCAACAAGGACAACGCAAAGAAGTTCCTGCAATTCTATCTTCAGCCGGAAATTTCCGCGCTGAACGTACAGCAGCAGCTGAACGGCACCCCCAATCTGCCGGCCCGGGATCTCCTGCCGCCGGAAATTGCCAACAATGAAAGCATCTACCCGCCTCAGGACGTGATGGAAAAGCTGCAGATCTTCGTGGACCTCGGCCGCGACCTGCAGCTTTACAACAGTGAATGGACGCGCATCAAAACGGCACAATGAGTGCGGATGCGGATGACCGTCCCGTTCAGACTGCGCGGCCCCGGGCCGCGCATGTCGCCTGACGTTCCGAGGGGGTAGAATGCAAGGAATTTTGAGGATCGAAAGCGCCTCCAAGAGCTTTCAGGCTCCGGAAGGTGGCGTCATCCGGGCACTGGACAATGTGTCCCTGACAGTGGCTCACAACGAGTTTCTGACGCTGCTTGGCCCGTCGGGCTGCGGCAAGACCACCTTGCTGAGGGCGGTCAGCGGGTTTGAGGATCTCGACGGTGGCGAGATCTACATAGACGGCCAACCGGTATCGGATCAGCCGGCACACAAGCGACCGGTCAACACCGTCTTTCAAAGATATGCCCTGTTCCCGCACCTGTCCGTGCAACGGAACGTTGCCTACAGCCTCGAGGTTAAAGGCGTCGCGAAAGCGGAAATCAGACAGCGCGTCGGCAGCATGCTCGAGCTTGTCGGCCTTGCCGGAATGGGTGCGCGCAAGATCGGCCAGCTTTCCGGTGGGCAGCAACAGCGGGTGGCCCTTGCCCGCTCGCTTGTGGCCCGGCCTAAAATTCTTCTGCTGGACGAACCCCTGTCGGCACTCGACAAGAACCTGCGCCACAAGATGCAGCAGGAGCTGAAGACCCTGCAGCACGAACTTGGCATCTCGTTCATCTTCGTCACGCACGATCAGGAAGAAGCCCTGGTTATGTCGGACCGGATCGCGGTACTGAACGGCGGCACCATCCAGCAGCTTGATGCGCCTGAAGAGCTCTACCGACGTCCGGCGAACGAATTCGTTGCCCGCTTCATCGGCGAAAGCAACCTTTTGGACGCGACAGTGGTTTCGGTCGCCGGTGCGCGTTGCGACGTCGTTCTGACCGATGGTACCGTCATACGCGATTGTCCGGTAAACGGCCTGAAGCGAGGCGATTCGGCAAAGGTGTTGATCCGGCCGGAAAACCTTCTGGCGGACCTGGGGCAAAGCGGTTCTGGCGAGCGGGCGGGACACGAAATCTCGGGCACGGTCAGCGAGAGCTTTTTCGCCGGTACCGATTACCGTCTTGTTCTTTCTTGCCAGGGGCTGCCGCCGGTCAGGGCATCGCTTCGGGCGGGACCTGGCACGTCGCATCACACCATCGGCGAACAGACCTCGCTGTTCGTGCCGCATGATGCCGTGCACCTCATTCCGGGAAATGGAGTTCCGGCATGAGCTGGGTGCACAACACACTGGAAAACAGGCGAAAGCTGACGCTGTTTGGCCTCTTGCTGCCGCCGTCCGCCTTTCTCGCGGTCTTCTTCCTCGGGCCGCTCGCCATCATGATCGTCTATTCCTGGCTCACACCGGGTCTTTATGGCGGCGTCGAATGGAAATTCTTCCATCTTAACTACGGTCGCATTCTGGGATGGGCCGACACCAAGTACGAGCGCTTCGATCCGGTCTATATCGAGATCTTTCTGCGGTCGGTGAAACTGGCGGCAACCACTGTTTTGCTCAGCCTCATCCTCTGTTACCCGGTCGCATTCTGGGTGTCGCGGATGTCTGACAGGATGAAAAACCTGGTCATCTTCCTGATCACGCTGCCTTTCTTCATCAGCCTGATCGTGCGTCTGTTCGCATGGGTCCTGATCCTGAGGCCAACCGGTTTCTTCAACCAGGCGCTGATGGGCCTCGGACTGATCGATCAGCCGCTGGAAATCATCTTCACAGGCACGGCGGTGGTCATCGGCATGGTCTATGTGTTCGTGCCGTTCATGTTCCTGCCGCTCTATGCCAGCATCGAAAAGCTGGACCACAGCCTGATCGAAGCCTCGCAGGACCTGGGCGCCAACCGGCTGCAGACATTTTTTCGCGTGATCCTGCCAATGACCCTGCCAGGCATTGTTGGCGGGTCGATCATCGTCTTCATCCCGAGCCTTGGCAATTTCATCGTGCCGTCGCTTCTGGGCGGGGCAAAGGTGGTCATGATCGGCAATCTGATCGAGCAGCAATTCCTGTCGGCGCGCAACTGGCCTTTCGGAGCAGCGCTTGGAATGATGGTGATGGCCGCCGTCCTGGTCCTGCTTCTCTACTACATCCGCATTGTTACCCGTGAAGAGCGGCGCTCCGGCGGATCGAAGGTGGCAGAGGAGGTCGCGGCATGAGGCGCAAGATTTCCTGGCGAAACCTGTTCCTGTCGGTCTACGGATGGCTGTTTCTGGTCTTCATCTATGTACCGATCCTGTTGATCACGGTGTTCTCGTTCAACTCCAACCCGGTCAACATGATGATCTGGCAGGGGTTTACCTTCGACTGGTACCGCACGATCTTCGGCTTCCCGACGGAACTGAACGAGCTGACGCTTTACGTGGAATCCACCGATCAGCTCTATAACGCTGTACTGAACAGCCTGACGGTAGCCCTTATCACCACGGCGGTGTCGACGGTGCTCGGTACGTCGGTTGCGCTGGCTGTCGCCCGTTTCAGGTTCCGCCTCAAGAATTTCTACCGGGCCCTTCTGTTCATGCCGATGATCATGCCCGACATCATCCTCGGCATCGCACTGTTGATCTTCTTCGTGTCCTTCGGCTTCGGTCTTGGACTGCACACGATCATCATCGGCCACTGCACGTTCCTCAGCAGTTACGTGTTCATCGTGGTCAGCGCCCGCATCGCGGATATGGACGACAGCCTGGAAGAGGCATCGGCGGATCTGGGGGCCGATGGCTGGACAACATTCCGGCGGGTGACCCTGCCGCTGATCGCACCGGGTGTCATCGGCGGCGCCATGCTCGCCTTCATCATCTCGATGGATGATCTGGTGATCACCTATTTCATCTCCGGCGTCGATTCCACGACCCTGCCTGTTCACATCTACGGGATGCTGCGCAGGGGCATCAAACCGGAAATCAATGCAATTGCCACGGTCATGCTGGTGTTTTCCTTCATCATCGCGTCCGTTGGCCTCTACATGCGGTCCCGCAAGAAATGACGCAGAAACATAACTCCAAACGTGCCCGCGACCTGGGACTTCCCATGCCGGGCACTCCGGGTCCGCAAAACGCGATTACCGATGTCGAAGGGGTGCTTGTCGGCTATGAAACGCTGTCCTCGAGGCTGACACCTGCGCTCGCGAGCAACGGCCTTCCGGTGCAGACGGGCGTCACGGCAATTCTGCCCCGGGGGCGAACATCGACACCGCGTCCGGTGTGGGCAGGGCTGCATGCGCTCAACGGCAACGGTGAAATGACCGGCAGTCACTGGGTCAAGGACGCGGGCTATTTCACCGGCCCGATCCTGATCACCAACACGCATAGCGTAGGCGCTGCGCACGAGGCCGCCGTACGCTGGATGGTCGATACCTATCGCGATGCCTGGGAGAACAACCATCTGTGGGCGATGCCGGTTGTCGCGGAAACATATGACGGTGTCCTCAACGACATCAATGGCCTGCATGTGCGGCCGGAACACGCGGCAAAAGCCCTTGAAAACGCGACATCCAATCCGCCTGCCGAAGGCAATGTCGGCGGTGGTGCGGGCATGATCTGCTACGAGTTCAAGGGAGGAACGGGGACCGCCTCACGGCGTATCGAGACAGGTGGCAAGCCCCACACGCTCGGGGTTCTTGTGCAGGCGAACCACGGTCTTCGGCCATGGTTCAAGGTGCTGGGACAGTCCGTCGGGGAAAAGATGATGGAAGACCGGTTGCCAGGTTTCAAGGCGGAGCGTGGCTCGATCATCGTGATCATCGCAACGGATCTGCCGCTGCTGCCTTCTCAGCTCGACCGTCTGGCCCGCCGCGCGACCATTGGCATTGGCAGGGGCGGAACGCCGGGCGGCAACAGTTCCGGCGACATTTTCCTTGCTTTCAGCACGGCCAATGAAATGGATCTGCCGCAGCTCAGCGGGCCGTGGAAATCCATGGTGTCGCTGAACGACGATCTGCTCGATCCGGTCTACATGGCTGCGGTGGAGGCAATCGAGGAAGCTGTCCTCAACGCCATGCTGGCGGCCGAAGACACGCCAACCGCAAGGCCGGCAGGTGCGGTTTGCAGGGCGATCGACGCCGAAGCCCTCAGGGAGCTCTTCGCACGGGTTTGAAAGCCCCACCGGTGCCGATAGGTGCAAGGCATCGGCGGGGCTGTGCTGTCGTCTATCGACCGACCGCGTAGGCCTGCATCAGGCGCGGGGTCGCCGCTGCTTTCAGGACGCCGTCCGCGCTGCGCTTGGCAGCGGTCAGCCGGCCAATGGTCCAGTTGCCGGAAACTTCCACCGAATGCCCGCGAGCCCGCAGCAGGTTGATTGTCTCTGAGCTGAAATTGCCCTCAGCCATCACGTGTCCCGGCTGACGCTGGCGCGGGTGGAACGACGTCGGGAAATGGGTCGTGTGGAACAGCGGCAGATCGATGGCTTCCTGCAGGTTGAGGCCGTGATGCACCAGCCGCAGGAACAGGGAAAGCTGCCACTGGTCCTGCTGGTCGCCGCCTGGTGTGCCGAACACCATCGCCGGCCGCCCTTCATGGAAGGCAAGGCTCGGGGTCAGCGTGGTACGCGGGCGTTTGCCGGGCGCCAGGCTGGTCGGCAAGCCGTCTTCCAGCCAGAACATCTGTGCGCGGGAATTCAGGCAGAAGCCAAGCGCGGGAATGATCGGAGAGGATTGCAGCCAGCCACCGGACGGGGTCGCGGCAACCATGTTGCCCCAGCGGTCGATGATGTCGAGATGAACCGTGTCGCCCCGCCGCTCGGAAAGATGCGCCATCGTCGGTTCGTAAAGACCGGTGTTGGCAATGCCAGCGCGTTCAATCACGGCCATGTTGGCAGCGACCTGATCCTCAAAGCCCGGCAGAACGCCGGGGCGCAGGTCGAAGGACGCGGTGTCGGAAATCAGTTTGCGCCGCGCATCGTTGTAGTCGTCCGACAGCAGCGTGCTCATCGGAACGTCAACAAAAGCGGGATCGCCGTAATAGACCTCGCGGTCCGCATAGGCGAGCTTCATGGCTTCCGTCACATGGTGGACGAAGTCGGCACCAGCCGGGTCCATCGCGCCGATGTCGAAGCCTTTCAGGAGCGCCAGCGCCTGCAGGAGCACGGGCCCCTGTCCCCATGGGCCGGTCTTGGCAACAGTCCAGTCGTGATAATCGCTCAGGAGCGGATCATCGTAAGTCGCGCTCCAGGTCGCCAGATCGTCGGCGGTCAGCACACCCTTGTGTTTTGCGCCCGAACCATCCATCACCTCGGCGGTTTCCAGAAAGGCCGCAATCTCCTCGGCAATGAAGCCGCGGTAGAAACAGTCGCGTGCCGCGTCGATTTGCTTTTCGCGACCGGACTGGCTTTCTGCCTCGTTCAAGAGCCGCGTCCAGGTCTGGGCCAGAACCGGGTTTTTGAACATCTCGCCGGCTTCTGGCACGTTTCCACCCGGCACCCAGGTCTCGAAGGACGTCGGCCATTCTTTTTGGAAGAAGTCCTGCAGCCCGCCGATGGTCGCCGCTGCACCCGGCAACATGGGCTGGCCGATTTCAGCGTAATAGATCGCAGGCTCCAGCACATCGCGCAGGCTCAACGTGCCGTGGTCGCGCAGCATCAGCATCCAGCCGTCGAAGGCACCCGGAATGACGGTCGACAGCAGGCCGTTGCCCGGAATGAGATCCAGCCCTTCCGCCTTGTAATGGTCGATGGTGGCTCCCGCCGGCGCCGGGCCCTGGCCGCAGACGACCTTGGTCTCGCCGGTTCCGGCCTTGTGGAAGATGACCGGCAGGTCGCCGGCCGGACCGTTCAGATGCGGCTCCAGAACCTGCAGCACAAGCCCGGTCGCAACGGCGGCGTCAAAGGCATTGCCGCCTTTTTCCAGGATGCTCATGCCGACGGCGCTTGCGATCCAGTGGGTGGAAGTGACGACACCGAAGGTGCCGGTGATTTCGGGGCGGGTGGTAAAAGTCGGCATGAGTTACTCTTTGGGTTTTAAAAAACGGGTCAGCTTTCGCGCGGGTCGAGAGCGTCGCGCAGGCCATCGCCAAGCAGGTTGAAACCGAGAACGACCAGGAAGATCGCCGCACCCGGCCACCAGGCCATCCAGGGCGCCTGGGTCATGAAGTTCTTGGCAACGTTCAGCATGGAACCCCAGCTCGGTGCGGGCGGTTGCTGGCCGAGGCCGAGGAAGGAAAGGCTCGCTTCGGCGATGATCGCGGTGGCGACTGTCAGGGTCGCCTGGACCAGAACCGGAGCAAACACGTTGGGCAGGATGTAGCGGGACATGATCGCGAAATGGCTGAGTCCGATGGCCCGGGCCCCTTCGACATAGTCCTCTGTCTTGACCGACAGCACCTGGCCGCGTGTCAGGCGCACGAAGATCGGCATGGCCGACAGGCCGATGGCGATCATGGCGTTGCTGAGGCTCGGCCCCAGGAACGCGGCAAGCGCAATTGCCAGAATGAGAAAGGGCGTTGCCAGAAGCGCATCGGTAACCCGTGAGATCGCCTGGTCGATCCAGCCACCGAAATAGCCTGACAGAAGACCAAAGGGCACGCCGATCAGCACGGCGATCAGCACGGACACGACGCCCGCCATCAGTGAGGCCTGTGCTCCCCAGATCATGCGCGAGAGAATGTCCCGGCCGATCTCGTCGGTGCCGAGCCAGTGGGCCGCGGAAGGCGCCTTGCGCACGGCGCTCCAGCTGGTTGCGGCCGGGTCGGCAATGGGCAGCAGCGGCGCGGCAACCGCTATGCCGATGAAAAAGGCGACGATGATGAAACCGAACAGAGCGCTCTTGTTCGCCTTCAGCTTTTTCCAGGCGCGGCTTTCGAGGCGGATGGTTTCCTCGGCCGGATCTGCGGCGGTGGTCACGGCGCTCACAGGCTGCTCCTCATGCGCGGGTTGAGAAGGAAGTAGAGAACATCGGCAATCAGGTTCATCAGGATGAAGCCGGCAGCCGTGCACATGACGATCCCCTGGACGACGGCATAATCGCGAGTGAAGACCGCATCGACGATCAGCTTGCCGAAGCCCGGAATGGTGAAGATCTGTTCCGTAAGCACCGCTCCTGCCAGCAATTCGCCGAAGAGCAGGGCGCTCAGGGTGACGATGGGCAGAAGCGCGTTGCGGAACGCGTGTTTCAGGATGACCACGTTCTCCCGAAGACCCTTGGCACGAGCGGTGCGGACGTAGTCGGCCTTCAGGACACCCAGCATGGCCGAGCGGGTGTGCCGCATCAATGTGGCCGCCAGTGCCGTGCCCAGCACGAAGGCGGGCATGATCATGGTCTGGAGTGATTTCAGCGGATCGACGAAGGGCGATTCATAGCCGGAGGCCGGCAGCCAGCCCAGGTGAACGGAGACCAGCATGATCAGCATGATGCCGAGCCAGAAATTCGGGATGGACAGGCCGGACAGCGCCACGAAATTGGCGATGTAGTCCACGGCGGTTCCCTTGCGCACCGCGGACAGGATGCCGGCCGGAATGCCTATGGCGAAGGCGATGACCATCGCCATCACCGCGAGCTGGATCGTGACCGGCAGCTTGTCGGCGATAAGCTGCGTCACCGGCTGGTTGGTCCGCAGCGAAATGCCGAGATCGCCCTGCAGCATGGCCTTCATCCAGGAAAAATACTGGTAGAGGATCGGGTCGTTGAGCCGGTATTTCTCGCGGATGAACGCCAGCACTTCAGGATCGCGTTCTTCGCCGGCAAGCACGAGCGCCGGGTCGCCGGGCAGCAGTTTCTGCAGCACGAACACGAAGACCGAGACCAGAATGAGCGTCGGGATGGCGATGAGCAGCCGGCGTACGATGTAGGACAGCATTCAGGCAAAATCCGTTTGGAACGGGACCCGGCAAGAGCCGGGTCCCGTCATGCGTCTGGTTATTTGAACTTGACGTTCTCGAGGCGGATCATGCCGTCAGGATAGGCGGTGAAGCCTTCCAGCTTGCCGGACAGGGCCCAGATCCAGGTCGGGTGGTAGAGATAGACGATCGGCAATTCGTTGATCAGGATGTCCCGTGCCGCGTCATACTTGGCCTTGCGCGTGGCGGTGTCGTTGCTCTGCCGCGCCTCGTCCAGCAGCTTGTCGACTTCCGGAATGCAGACCTTGGAATCGTTGATCCCGCCCTTGCAGGTCATGAACTGGTGGATGTTGCCGTCCGGATCGACACGGCCCGACCAGCCCACCTGACTTGCCTGGTAGTTGCCCGCGGACTGGTCCGCCAGCAGGCTGGCGAATTCCATCGACTTCAGTTTGACGTTGAAACCGGCTTCCGCCGCCATCGACTGAACAACCTGCATCATCTGCGTCTGCACGGGGTTGTTGGCCACCTGCACTTCGACGTCGAGGCTGTCATAACCGGCTTCCTTCAGCAGGGCCTTTGCCTTTTCGACATCCCGTGCCGGAACCGGATAGTCCTTGTCGTACCAGGGGCTGGTCGGCGGGAACGGCTGGTTGCCGGGTGCAAAGGCGCCTTCGAAGACAACCTGGTTGATCGCGTCACGGTCGAGCGAAAGGCTGAAGGCCTGGCGGATCTTCGGCTCGTTGCCGAACGGGTTGTCACCCTTCTCGCCGTTGTTGAGGTTGACCGTGATGCCCTGGTAGCCAAGGCTGACGGCTTCCGCGAAGCCGAGGTTGGCATCGCCCTTTACAGAGGCGACGTCGGTTGCAGCAAGGCGTTCCAGCATGTCGATATCACCGGAGCGCAGGTTGGCGAGACGCACGGTTGTATCGGGGATCGGCAGGAAAGTGACGGTGTCGAAGTTGATGGCATCCTTGTTCCAGTAGCCGTCGAACTTGGACAGAACGATGCGGTCCTGCTGGACGCGTTCAACGAACTTGAACGGGCCGGAACAGACCGGGTTGTTGCCGAAGTCGGCGCCGGCGGCTTCTGCGGCGGTCGGGGAAACCATCATGCCGGCGCGGTCGGCAAACTGGGCCAGCAGCGTTGCATCCGGCGAGGCGAGGCTGATCTTGACTTGCAGCGGGCCGGAAACTTCCACGCCTTCGATGGACTTGACTTCACTCTTGCGGCGGCTTTCCGGAAGGGTCTTCGAGCGCTCGATGTTGGCTTTCACAGCTTCCGCGTCAAAGGGCGTGCCGTCGTGGAAGGTCACGCCTTCGCGCAGGTCCATGGTCAGAACCTTGCCGTCGTCGGACCAGGTCCAGCCGGTGGCCAGCTGCGGGATGATTTCCAGGTCCGGCGTGATGTCCACCAGCTTGTCGCACAGCGAGGTGTAGACGATACGGCCGACAAAGGTCCGGGACTGATCGGGATCCAGCACATCGGCATCGTCCTGCAGGCCGATACGAAGATCGGCGGCTTGGGCGGCCGTGGCCAGGGTCGTTGCGCTGAGCAGCAGCGCGGCAAGGAAATCCTTACGCATGTTTGTACTCCTCTCGGAAGGGCTCGATTTATGGTCTTGCGGCCGTCGTCGGCTCTTTTTGTTGACTTCGGGTCCGGAACAGCGCGAAGCGCTTTTCCGCATTGGGGCTCCTTGGCGGTTCCTGAACCGGGGGCTGGGCATCGTCTGCAATCTTTTCCCAGTGGTGACAGGCGACGGTCCGGTCACCGGCAGCATTGGCTGGCGTCGGTTTCTCCCGGCTGCAAAGGTCGGTTGCGTGCGGACAACGCGGATGGAAACGGCAGCCTGAAGGCGGATCCAGCGGCGAGGGCACGTCGCCCAGGAGAGCGGCCTTCATCGACCGCCCATGGGGTGAGGCAATCGGGATCGCGCGCATCAGGGCCTGGGTGTAGGGATGCAACGGCTTGTCGAAGAGCGCATCGTTCGGCGCCAACTCGACGATTTCGCCCAGATACATGACAGCCACCCGGTCGCTCATGTGGCGGATGACCGCCAGATCGTGGGCAATCAGGATCAGCGTCAGGTCGAATTCCGACTTCAGGTCTTCCAGAAGATTGATGACCTGGGCCTGCACCGAAACATCCAGTGCCGAAACGGGTTCATCACCGACGATCACCTTGGGACCGCTGGCAAGCGCCCGGGCAATGCCGATGCGCTGGCGCTGGCCGCCGGAAAATTCGTGCGGATAGCGGTTGGCAAAGGCTGGACGCAAACCGACCCTGTTCAGAAGCTCGGCGACCTTCTGCCGCCTTTCGGTACGGGTCAGCGCCGTGTGAACCTTCATCGGTTCCTCGATCAGCGCGCCGACGGTCATGCGCGGATTGAGCGATGAAAACGGGTCCTGGAATACGAACTGCAGGTCTTTCCGCAACCGGCGCATTTCCTGTTCGGACAGGGCGGAAATGTCGTTGCCGTCGTAAAGAACCGCACCGTCCGAAGGTGTCAGCAGGCGGACGAGAAGACGCGCCAGCGTGGATTTCCCGCAGCCGCTTTCTCCTACGATGGAGAAGGTTTCTCCACGTTTGATGGTCAGCGATACACCGTTGACGGCACTGACCGAGGTTGCCGGCCTGAAAAGGCTCTTGCGGCCGCCGAAGCGCTTGGTGACGGCGCGCGTCTCGATGATCTTGTCCCGGGTTGGCAGGCTCATCCGGCTGCCTCCGCAAATGCGCGTTCCAAGGGGGCGTAATGGCAGGCGGCCCGGTGAGATGTGCCAAGTTCGACAAGTTCCGGCGTCGTATCGCAGCCGGTTCCGGCAAAGGGGCAGCGCGGTGTGAACCGGCACCCGGACGGCATGTTGTCGATGGCAGGCACCATGCCGCCAATGGTTGCCAGCCTGCCGGACCGGGGCCCGACCGACGGCACGGAGCTCATCAGGCCGATGGTGTAGGGGTGTTGCGGATCGTCGAAAATTGCGGCGACCGGGCCTTCCTCCACCGCGCGCCCCGCGTACATCACACAGACGCGGTCGGCGATTTCGGCGACGACGCCCAGATCATGTGTGATCATGATCAGCGCCGTTCCGCTCTCCTTCTGCAGGTCTTCGATCAGGTCGATGATCTGAGCCTGGATGGTCACGTCCAGCGCGGTGGTCGGCTCGTCGGCGATCAGCAGAACCGGGTCGTTGGCAAGTGCCATGGCAATCATGACGCGCTGACGCATACCGCCGGAAAGCTCATGCGGGTAATCGTCCAGCCGGCTGGAAGCGGCCGGAATCTTGACCCGTTCCAGCATTTCCAGCGCCCTTGCGCGGGCCTGCACACGGTTCACCGGGCGATGACGCAGCACGATTTCCGATATCTGGTCGCCGATCCTGTAAGACGGATTGAGCGAGGTCATCGGCTCCTGGAAGATCATGGAAATACGGTCACCGCGCAGGTCGGCGAGAGCGCGCTCTGGCAGGGCCAGAAGGTCCTGCCCAGCGAAAGTTGCCGTGCCGGACATGACCCGGGCAACTCCGCGGGGCAGCAGGCCCATCAGCGACAGGGCGGTCACCGACTTGCCACAGCCGCTTTCTCCGACGATGCACAGGGTTTCGCCCGGACGAACGGCAAAGGACAGACCGTCGACGATGTTTGCCGGGGCACCCTTGAAACGGAGCGAGAGGTCCTGAACCTCAAGAACGGGGGCCTCAGTCGGCATTTGCCGCCTCGCTTGCACTCTGGAAAAGGAGACGCTCCTGCAGCGCCAGCAGGTGGGCGCGCATGGTCTTTTCCGCGGCGATTGGGTCCCGGTTGGCAATGGCCGCGATGATGTCGACATGCTGCGCCCGGTACAGTGTCAGGGCATCGTCGGTTCTCAACGCTTCGCGCACATGGCGCCAGGCGGTGTCCTGCCGGACCCGGTCCACAACGTCGAAAAGTGCCAGGAACAGTGTGTTGCGTGCTGCCCGTGCAATGGCCCGGTGCAGGGCGCTGTCCCAAAGTTCGCGGCTGTCCATGTCCTCGGCCTTGCCGACGCGGTCCGCAAGGTCGCTCATGGCGGCAATATCGGAAGGCGCGGCGCGCAGCGCGGCCAGCCGGGCCAGCACCGGCTCTATCTGCAACCGGACTTCCATGACTTCGAGCATGTTGGAGTTTTCGTGCAGCGACAGGATCTGCTTTTCCGGCTGTGCAGGTTCGCTGCCGATGAAGGTTCCCGCTCCCTGCCTGCGCCAGATCTTGCCTTCGGTTTCAAGCACTTCCAGCGCCCGGCGTACGGCCCTGCGGCCGACACCGATGGTTTCGGACAATTCACGCTCGGTGGGAAGCTGTTCCACGCCCTCAGCCGTGAGCTGGTCCACGATGATCCGAAGTCGTTCCAAAGCCATGCTGGAGTTGCGCTGCGAAGGTTTGTCGGTGCCGCTCATGCCATACCAATTCGAACCAATTTGAATTGGTCGCATTATTGGCGCGATATTTTTAGCTGTGCAAGTAGTGCATTTTGCCAAGATGTGCCCGATGCGGGTTTCGGACCGGGCTTGAGAGTTCAGGACTTTAACGGCAAGGCTTCAGTCAGAATTTCTGTAACTATATGTAGAATGTGAAGAAAAGCCTCAGCGAGGCCTGAAGGGGACACCTTTGGGAAAAGACTTTGCGAGGTGCTTGCCTGAAATTTGTGCTGGGGAACAAATTTTAATCGGTTCCGCTATTTTCGTCAGGTTATCTCCCGAGGCGAAATTTTGTATTGCATCCCCTTCATCAAGGGGTTGATTGTTGCTTGGTTCGGGAGAAAATTTGCCATTCTTTTCAAGAAAAAGAGTGATTTTTGATGCTCTAGCTCCCGGTTGGCGAAACTCCCGGAATTGGTTCATAGGAGGCCGTTTGTCGCCGTTGTCACTTGTGGCGAAATTTTATGCGTGGCTGATCTTTGAGCTTTGCGGCGATTGACAAGATTTTTTTCTTCGGCGATCCTGATATCGAAATAGCGGCAATCGTTCAGCCGCACGGCAATTGCGCCCCGATCTGTCGCAGGTGACCACCTGCGGGTCGGGGTTTTTTTATGTTCAGCCCCCGCGGTTTGCATCGTTCGGCTGAAGGGCAGGGTAATACATGGCCTTTGGTGAAATACCGGTTGGCGTTCTGTTTTCGAAATCCGGTTCTTATGCCGCGATCGGGCAGGAAGGCTATTGGGGTGCCCGGATCGCCATTGATGAAATCAACGCCTCAGGCTTGTTCGATTTCCGTTTCCTGCGCGTGGATGGTGACCCGAAGGGTTCTGCCGAAAACTACGCCGTCGAAGCGGACAGGATGATGCGTGAGGCCGGCTGCCGGCACATCATCGGCACCCAGACCTCCTCCTCCCGCAAGGAAGTCTTGCCGGTGATGGAGCGTGGCCGCGGGCTGCTCTGGTACACCACGCCTTATGAGGGCTTCGAAAGCCATGATCGTGTGGTCTACACAGGCGCTTGCCCGAACCAGGGCGTGGTTCCGCTTTTCCGCCACATCGTTCCGGAATCCGGCCGCCGGGCTTTCCTTCTCGGGTCCAACTACATCTGGGGCTGGGAAACCAACCGCATTGCCCGCGAACTTCTGGCCGGGTGTGACGGCGAAGTTCTGGGCGAGCGTTATGTCGCCATCGGCGACGAGAACATCGACCATCTGATTGTTGAAATCCGCGAAAAACGGCCGGACTTCATCTTCAACAACCTGATCGGCGAAAGCAGCTACGCCTTCCTGCGCGCCATGAAGAGGCTTGCGAAGGAAGATCCCGCCTTTGCGCCGAACCGATGCCCGATCCTCAGTTGCAATCTGACGGAAGCCGAGCTGCCGATCCTGGGGGCTGCCGCCGAGGGCCTTGTGTCCACCTCGACATACTTCGAAACGCTGGATACGCCGGAAAACGAGGATTTCTTGAGCCGGCTGGAAGGCTTGCGCGGCCCGGATGCGTCGATTTCGTCCATGTTCGTCGGCCCCTATGAGGCCGTCTGGCTGCTCGCCCGCGCTATCGAGGCCTGTGGTTCGGATGCACCGGATCATGTCCTGGCGGAATTGTGCCGCCGACCGCACCGGACGCCGTTGCGCGACATCCGGATCGATCCGCAAACGCAGCACGCTTACCTGCAGCCGTTGATCGCGGTGGTGGAAACCACCGGGCCCGAGCGCATCCGCTCCCGGTTCCGCATCATCGAAAAGACGTCCGGCCCATTGGCGCCGGATCCCTATCTGGTTCACTATGACCCGCTGGAAAGCAACACCGGTTCATCTGGTGATACACCGGTACCGGACAACGGCAATTCGCCGAGACTGAGGCTGGTGTCGTCATGAGCAGCCTGTTCCGCACCCCGAGTTTCCGCGGTTGGTCCGCGACTGTGCTGCACAAGCCGCATTCCGACAGGGATGCCGTGTGCCGGCAGCTCGACCGTCTCGGCATTGCGGTGTCGACCGCCTGGCCGGAACTTCCCGAGGAAGCAAGGCAAGCCGATCTGGTGATCTTCGACGCCGATGCCGGTCACGATGCCCAGTTCCCCTGGCCGGTTGAGGAACACCCGATGCCGATGATCGCACTGATGGGCAGCGAGGCTCCCGGGCGGGTCGAATGGGCCATCCGGCGCGGTGCCATTGCCCATCTGAGCAAGCCCATCGCCTCCAGTGGTGTCTACGGCGCGCTTGTCGTTGCCACGCGAACCTTTGCCATGCGCCGCGCATCGGAGGAAAGGATCGCGAAACTGGAAGCCCGCCTTGCCTGTCGGCCTCAGGTGGCCGAAGCCATCCTGCTTCTGATGCAGCACCAGGGCAGCGACGCCGATACCGCCTACAAACTTCTTCAGGACATGGCGATGGCGAGCCGGCAAACCATGGAAGACGTTGCGCTTGATCTGCTGGCGCGTTCAGGAGGGCAGAATGCCGGCCGACGTGAAGCCTGAAGCAATGCCAGACACCGTGAAAACCGCCGCACCCGAGATACCGAAAGGCGTCTGGCGTCGTCTCCTGGAAAGGAAACTCGCCGTCTTTGCCCTGGCCCTGGTCGGTGTAATCGTCGGGGCCGCAGTCTTTGCCCCCTTTGTCGCGCCTTTCGACCCGGCGGAACAGTTCTTCGAAGGGCTGACCCTGGAGGGCGCGCCCCTGCCTCCGGGCGAAACCTTCTGGCTGGGCACGGATCTGCTCGGGCGCGATCTCCTGTCACGTCTGATCTACGGCGCGCAGACCTCGCTGATCATCGGGGTCGTCGCCAACGGGATCGCCGTTGCGGTCGGTGCCTTTGTCGGCATCCTCGCCGGTTTTTTCCGTGGCTGGGTGGAAACGGTGCTGATGCGCTTCACCGACCTGATGATGGCCTTCCCGGCGCTGCTGCTTGCCATCACCCTGGCGGCCCTGTTCAGACCCTCGCTCTGGATCGTTGCCATGGTGATCGCCATGGTCAACTGGGTGCAGATGGCGCGTGTCGTCTATACCGAAACCAGGTCGCTGTCGGAGCGCGAATTCATCCTGGCCGAACGGGCCATGGGCGCAGGCCTCTTCCGTATCCTGTTCCGCCACATCCTGCCGCACCTTCTGTCGACCATCGTCGTCTTCGGCACGCTGGGCATCTCGACGACAGTGCTGCTGGAGGCAACGCTCAGCTATCTTGGCATCGGCGTACAGCCGCCGACCCCTTCCTGGGGCAACATCATCTACGAAAACCAGACCTATTTCACCTCGGCGCCCTGGCTGGTGTTCTTCCCGGGTATTGCCATCATCGCGCTGGCGCTGGGCTTCAACCTTCTGGGCGACGCCCTGCGTGAGGTGCTCGACCCGACACAGAAGGGGAGGCACTGATCATGGGTGGTTATATTCTGCGCCGGGTGTTCCAGTCCGTGCTGATCCTAATCGGCATCACCTTCCTGACCTTCGTCCTGCTCTATCTGATCCCGGCCGATCCGGCCCGCCAGATCGCCGGCCGCAGCGCCACCGCGCAGACGGTCGAGAACATTCGCGAACAGCTTGGTCTGAACCTGCCGTTTTACCAGCAGTACTTCCGTTATCTGACCGGTCTGCTGCAGGGCGATCTCGGCCGCTCCTACCTGCAGAAGACGGAAGTGGGCGCGCTCATCTGGTCGCGTCTGCCGGCAACGCTCCTTCTCATGGTCGGTGCCATCGTCTGCGAACTGGCGATCGGACTTACCATGGGGCTCGTCGCAGCCCTGCGCCGGAACACGGCGACAGATACGAGCCTCATGGTCCTTTCCTTCGTCGGGGTTTCCTCGCCCCAGTTCGTGATCGGCATCCTGCTGCTCTACGTCTTTTCGGTGCAGCTCGGGTGGTTCCCCATCGGCGGTTACGGCACCTTCATGCACATGGTGCTGCCGTCGTTGACCCTCGGGTTCCTGGGCGCCGGCTGGTACTCGCGCATGATGCGCTCGTCCATGATCGACGTGCTGCGCCAGGACTTCATCCGCACGGCGCGCGCCAAAGGCCTGAAACGCTGGCAGGTCCTGTTCGGCCATGCCCTTCCCAACGCCTTACTGCCGATCATCGCCATGATCGGGATCGATATCGGCCTCTTCATGAGCGGCATCGTGGTGGTTGAAAGCGTGTTCGGCTGGCCGGGCATCGGCCAGCTCGCCTGGCAGGCCATCCAGCGGGTCGATATTCCCATCATCATGGGCGTCACGCTCGTGTCCGCATTCGCGATCGTGCTCGGCAATTTCCTTGCCGACCTGATCGCTCCCCTGATTGATCCGAGGATCAAGCTGCGCTGACGCGCGGCAACCGCCGGAAAACCGCCTTCAGAGCGGCCCGGCACTTCACCGTAAGAACCGGAGGTTGGACTATGAAGAAGACAGTATTGGCAGGGGCCGCCGCCCTTCTCGCCGCCACCGCCCTGACATCGGCATCCGCTCTGGCGGACGACATCAAGCAGGGCGGATCGATGATCGTCACCTACAAGGACGACGTCTCGACGCTTGATCCGGCAATTGGGTACGACTGGCAGAACTGGTCGATGATCAAGAGCCTGTTCGACGGCCTGATGGACTATGAACCCGGCACCACCAACCTGATGACGGACCTGGCCGAGGACTACACGATTTCCGATGACGGCACGGTCTTCACCTTCAAGCTGCGCGAAGGTGTGAAGTTCCACAACGGCCGCGAGATGACCGCGGAAGACGTCAAATATTCTCTCGACCGTGTCACCAATCCGGCCACCCAGAGCCCGGGCGCCGGTTTCTTCGGCTCCATCAAGGGCTTTGATGCCGTGGCTGCCGGCGATGCCACCAGCCTGGAAGGTGTCACCGTCGTCGATCCCTATACGGTCAAGATCGAACTGTCCCGCCCGGATGCGACCTTCCTGCACGTGATGGCCATCAACTTCTCGTCCATCGTGCCGAAAGAGGCCGTGGAGGAATTTGGCGCTGACTTCGGCAAGCATCCGGTCGGTACCGGTGCGTTCTCGCTGGAAGAATGGACGCTCGGCCAGCGCCTGGTGTTCAAGCGCAACGAGGACTACTGGCGCGCGGGTGTGCCCAAGCTTGACGAAATCACCTTTGAGGTCGGCCAGGAGCCGGTGGTTGCGCTCCTGCGCCTGCAGCGCGGCGAAGCCGATATTCCGGGCGATGGCATTCCCCCGGCGAAGTTCCTGGAAGTGACCAAGGACCCGCAATACAAGGATCTGATCATCGAAGGCGGCCAGCTGCACACCGGCTATGTCACCATGAACGTGAAGATGCCGCCCTTCGACAAGCTGGAAGTGCGCAAGGCCGTCAACATGGCGATCAACAAGGATCGCGTCGTGCGCATCATCAACGGCCGCGCAGTCCCGGCAAACCAGCCGCTGCCGCCCACCATGCCGGGCTATGACAACGAGTACACCGGATATGCTTATGACCCGGAAGCCGCCAAGGCGCTTCTGGCCGAGGCCGGTCTGGCTGACGGGTTCGAAACCGAACTCTATGTCTACAACACCGACCCGAACCCGCGCATTGCCCAGTCCATCCAGGCCGATCTTGCCGAAATCGGCATCAAGGCTGAAATCAAGGCACTGGCCCAGGCCAACGTGATCGCGGCCGGCGGCGAGCCCGACCAGGCGCCGATGATCTGGTCCGGCGGCATGGCCTGGATCGCCGACTTCCCGGATCCGTCCAACTTCTATGGCCCGATCCTGGGCTGTGCCGGCGCGGTCAAGGGCGGGTGGAACTGGTCCTGGTACTGCAACGAGGAGCTGGACAAGCAGGCCACGGCTGCCGACAGTATCACAGACCCGGCGAAGAAGGCCGAGCGTGAGGAAGCCTGGCGCAAGATCTTCATCTCGGTGATGGACGACGCGGCCTGGGCACCGGTGTTCCACGAGCAGCGTTTCACGATGCGGTCCGAGCGGCTGGGTGGCCCCGATGCCATCTTCGTCGATCCGGTCCACATTCCTGTCAACTACGACTACGTTTGGGCGAAAGATGTGCAGTAACTGCAAGGCCGCTTACACGATCCACGCGGCACAGCACCACTTCGGTTGGGACAACTCCAATACCCCGGCCGAAACGGTGGCACCTGGCACGGTCCTGGAATTCGAATGTCTCGACAGTTCGGCCGGGCAGCTCACGCCCGAAAGCACTGTCGCGGATGTTTCGACGCTGGATTTCGGCAAGATCAATCCGGTCAATGGCCCCATCTATGTGGATGGGGCCGAGCCGGGGGATGCGCTGGTGGTCAAGATCCACGAGTTCAAACCCTCCGGCTTTGGCTGGACTGCCAACATTCCGGGTTTCGGTTTGCTGGCGGACCAGTTCAAGGATCCGGCTCTGCATATCTGGTCCTATGACAAGGACAAGCTGGGAACCTCGGCGTTTGCCCCGTTTGGCAAGGTGCCGTTGAAGCCGTTTGCCGGCACCATCGGTGTCGCCCCGGCGGAAGCGGGTCTTCATTCCATCGTTCCGCCCCGGCGGGTCGGTGGCAACCTTGATATCCGGGACCTTGCCGCCGGAACAACGCTCTACCTGCCGGTGGAAGTTGCCGGAGCCCTGTTCTCCATCGGCGACACCCACGCGGCGCAGGGCGATGGCGAGGTCTGCGGAACCGCTATCGAAAGCCCGATGAACACGGTGGTCGAGCTGGACCTGATCAAGGGTGCCGATCTCAAGATGCCGCGGTTCGAAACCCCGGGCCCGGTGACCCGCCATCTCGACGAGATGGGCTACGAAGTCACCACCGGTATCGGCAGCGATCTCTTCGAAGGCGCCCAGGCAGCCGTTTCCAACATGATCGATCTCCTGTGCGCCCGTCACGGCTACAGCGCGGTCGATGCCTACATGCTGTGTTCGGTCTGTGGCGATCTCCGGATTTCGGAAATCGTGGACATGCCCAACTGGGTGGTCTCGTTCTACTTCCCGAAGGTCGTGCTTCAGTAACAGCTGGGCGGCGGTCAGCGCCGCCGCCCGTTTTCCAGAGTTCAAGAAAGACCAGGGCGTCCGGATGTCCAGCCAGCCAGACCATGTAGCCGTTGCCGAAGACGTTGTTCTTTCCGTAAGAGATCTGCGCACGGACGTCGCGACGCCTTCCGGCCGCAAGACCGTGGTCAAGGGCCTGTCGTTTGACCTGAAGCGCGGTGAAACCCTTTGTATCGCGGGCGAATCCGGATCCGGAAAGTCGATCACGGCTCTTTCCATCATGGGACTTCTGCCGGAGCCGATGGCCCGGGTCTCCGGCGGCGAGGTCCTGTTTCAGGGCAAGGACCTGATCAAGCTTCCCGAGGACGCCATGCGCCGCATTCGCGGCGGCGACATCGCCATGATTTTCCAGGAGCCGATGACCTCGCTCAATCCCGTGCTGACGGTAGGCCGCCAGTTGCGTGAGGCGATCCTGGCGCATCAGGATGTCTCGGGTAGTGAAGCCAACAAGCGCGCTCTGGCAATGCTGGAATCGGTGCGTCTGTCGGAACCGGCACGGCGGCTGAAACAATATCCGCACGAGCTTTCCGGCGGCATGCGCCAGCGGGTGATGATCGCCATGGCGCTGGCCTGCAATCCGAAGGTGCTGATTGCCGATGAGCCGACGACGGCGCTCGACGTGACGATCCAGGCACAGATCCTGCAGCTGATCCGCGACCTGCAGCGCGATTTCGGCACGGCGGTCATCATGATCACCCACGACATGGGCGTCGTTGCCGAAATGGCCGACCGGGTGATCGTCATGAACCACGGCAACATCGTGGAAAGCGGCACGGCGTCAGACGTGTTCGAACGTCCGGCGGACACCTACACACGGCACCTTCTGGAGGCAGTACCCAAGCTTGGAGCCATGACCGGTGTTGACAGCGCGGCCCGGAAAAAGGACCAGCCCGAAGCGCCGGTCCTCGAGGTGGAAGACCTTGTCGTCCGCTTCGACCTGCATGGCGGCCTGCTCAACCGGGTGACATCCCGTGTTCATGCGGTCGAAGGCGTGTCCTTCACGCTGGCACCCGGGGAAACCCTGGGCCTCGTCGGCGAAAGCGGCTGCGGCAAGTCCACCATCGGCAAGGCGCTCATGAACCTGGTGCCCTGGGAAGGGAGTATCCGGATTGCCGGCCAGCATGTCGGCATCGGCAGCGCACAGGAGCAGCAGCGCCGCAGGCGCGACATGCAGATGATCTTTCAGGATCCCTATGCCTCCCTCGATCCACGCATGACCGTCGGCGATATCGTCGGCGAACCACTGGTGATCCACGGTCTGGCGCGGGGCAAGGACCTGAAGGACAAGGTGGCATCGCTGTTCGACCGGGTCGGCCTTCCGGCCGATGTGATCACCCGTCATCCCCACGAATTCTCCGGTGGTCAGCGCCAGCGCATCTGTATTGCCCGCGCACTGGCGCTTTCGCCCAAGGTCATTGTCGCGGATGAAAGCGTCTCGGCGCTCGATGTTTCGGTGCAGGCCCGTGTTCTGGATCTACTGCAGGAACTGCAGGAGGATCTTGGCCTCGCCTACCTGTTCATTTCCCACGACATGGCGGTTGTCGAGCAGGTCTCGCATCGGATCGCGGTCATGTATCTCGGCCAGATCGTGGAGATGGGAACGCGCCGTCAGGTGTTCGAAAACCCGCAGCACGACTATACCAAGCGACTGTTGAAGGCCGTGCCGATCCCCGATCCCAAGCGCCGGCGCACCGTTTTCGATGTACCGACGGGCGAAATCCCCTCACCGGTGCTGCCGCTTGGGCAATCGGTCGAGCGGGTGCGTTACCATGATGTCGGCGACCGGCATCTGGTGGCTGTTGCCTGAAACCGCCGGAAACGACCGTGGGGCTGGCGACGATTAACCCCGCATGCATCTTGCGAGAATGCACTGCAGGCGCTACTCCCCGGCAAGTTCCTCGATGATGGGTGACGGCATGAAACTGTCGTAGAAGGCGCTCAAGTCGACCGGAGCCACCGCGAGACAGGCGTTCACAAGGCGTTCGATCTCAGCGCGACTGGCGACGCGCGAGCGTCCTTCGATAAGTTCCCTGTGCCGCCTTACCAAAGCCTGCCACTCATTCGTGCAGGCAAGTGTCTCATCGCCGACAAGCGCGTAAAGAGTCGCGGGCTGAGCCTTGCCCTTGAGTGTAATCGACCCTGCTTCCAGAAGCGCCATGGACTTGCACGCGGTGGCAGTTGTCTGCGACAGCAAAATGGGCCAGCCGACCTGCTTGCAGGATGCCTCGATCCTGGACGCAACGTTGACGGCGTCACCGATGACCGAGTAGTTGAACCGCGAACTCGATCCCATGTTGCCAACGCAACCAGGTCCGCTGTTCAGGCCGATGCCAATGTGGACGTCACCCAATTTATGGGGTCCGGACTTGAAGCCAAAGGCATCACGGTCGTTGAGTTCCTTGACGATTTTTATCATGTCCAGCGCTGCATGGGCGGCCTTGACCGGATGATCGGCAACGTCAAGCGGCGCGTTCCAGAACGCCATGATTGAATCGCCAATATATTTGTCGATTGCGCCTTCCCGTTTCTGGATGCATTCCGATAGTGGAGACAGGAGACGGTTCAGGAACGCGACCACGTCTTCGGGGGGCAGATTTTCGGATATCGGCGTAAACCCCCTCACGTCCATGAACATCATCGTCATGTCGCGGATTTCGCCGCCAAGGCGCAGTGTGTGAGGCTGTTCTTCCAGCTTTCTGAGCAAGTCCGGTGCGAGATAGCGCTGGAACGCCCTTCGGACAAACCGCTTTTCCCGCTCCGCGAAGGCAAACATCAAGATTGTGGTCAGAAGAAAAATAAGCCCTGAAACCAGCATGGGGAAGACCGGATCCAGAAGGAGGCCATAGCTGGAAAAGGCAAACCAGCTTCCGCCGCTAACTGCTGCGCTCAGGACAGCGCCAACGGCAGCCGATGGGATCGCGCCCGTTGACGGCAATATGGCGCCGATGATGAGTGTCACGATGAACAACGCCGCGATTTCGGCTCCGGTCGCCCAGTCGGGACGGTTGAGAAACGAATTTGACAGGATCTGATCAATGATCTGCTGATGCATGAAAACACCCGGAACACTCTCGCCGAGAGCCGTGAGCCTGATGTCTCGCAATCCGGCGGCTGACGATCCGAAGAGAATGATATGGCCTTCGATCAGGGGGGCCAGCTCCTCGTCCGACAGGTTCAGAAGATCCCTCGCAGAAAGATAGAGAGACGGGTCATTGCGCGTATAATAGATCAGCAGATGGCCATTGGCCGTCACCGGAACCTGGAACTCTCCGACCTTGAATTCGGTCATGGCGAGTGTTCCTGCACTGAACTCGCCGCTCGCTTCCGAAGTCTTGAGAACAAAGGTCTTGTCGCCAAGTGCGACACGAAGCGTCTCAAGTGCCAGGGCCGGATAGATTTCACCGTTCAGGCCGGCAATGAACATTGGAACCTGGCGCACCACCCCGTCGGAATCCGCCTGCCCAAGGGAAATCGTACCACTTCCCTCCGCGACAGCCTGATAGGGCGGCAGGCTCATCACGCTGCCTCTGATCGGGTCGAGGAGCGGTATCGGATCTTCCCCGAGGACGACATAGGCAGCCTTGGCATCGGGCAGCCCCATTGCCGACCTCGGTTCGTTGAAAAACCCGAGGATCGTTGGCAGCCCGGCCATTGACTGAACGAAAACGGCATCATTGTCGGGTATTCCCGAGAGCAGTGGCTTGATCGCGTCGCGGCCGGGCCAGCCGCGTTCTTCCAGCTCCCGCAAGAACCCCGCCGGTCCTGTCCGGTCGGGCTCGGAAAACACCATGTCAAAGGCGGCGCAGGCAGCTCCCAGGTTCTGAATACGCTCCAGAAGTTTGGCAATCTGCGTACGCGGCCAAGGCCATTGGCCAAGTTGCGCTATCGACATCTCGTCGATGTCGATGATCCGGATTGGTTGACCCAGAGCCTCCCTCGGTTTGAAACGCTGATAGGTGTCGAAGGTGATCCAGCGCAGGGACGCTATGAACGGGGGATCGGACAGGCGAAGTTCACGGGCGCCGAAAAGGAGGATCAGCGTCAGACCCAGGACGAAAACGTGCCTGTTGCGTAGCAAGTTGAAAAGTGTCTTTCCCACCGGCATGCCCCTGACCGACATAGCTGTTCGGGTGCCGCGACACCATTCCCATGTCCGGTGCCCACTCTACGCTAGAATACGCGTTTCTGAGAAAAATAGACCTTGACAAAAAGAACAGTGTTTGGGTCGGGAAATCGGAAACGATTCGTTAATTG
Organism: Labrenzia sp. THAF191a; assembly: GCF_009363335.1. GTDB lineage: Bacteria > Pseudomonadota > Alphaproteobacteria > Rhizobiales > Stappiaceae > Roseibium > Roseibium algicola. Next base: position 1,101,614 of record NZ_CP045333.1, on the reverse strand, counting down.
GTTAAGGATGTGGTAAAATTCCATCGGTCGGGCCGGAGTGGGAGCTATGAGGTTTGCCCCGGTTTTAATAGTTTTATCGTTGTCCATCTTTTATTCGTCGGTGTCCTTGGCCGATAAGGTTGGCATAACCGTTGATGCAAGAAAGACCGTCAAAGCGACGGGGGGAAGTGACCCCCGCATCTTGGCATCAAACACATCCATTTTCAGGGACGACCGGTTGCGGGCAAATTCCAGCGGAAACGCACAAATCCGGCTGATCGACGGCACCAAGATTGTTGTCGGCCCCAATGCGGATGTGAAGATCGATGACTTCGTGATCACGGGTCAGACTGTTAGCAAGCTTACCGTTAGTGCAACGCGCGGCGCCTTCCGCTTCATCAGCGGGCGCAGCAAGTCTTCCGCCTACAGTATCCGGACGCCGAATGGCACGATCGGCGTGCGGGGCACGGCTTTCGATGTGACCATCACGCCTCAGGGAACCAATGTCGCCCTGTTGCGCGGTGCGATCAACGCGTGCGACAGGAGCGGGCGTTGCCAGTTGGTCAGAAACCGGTGTGACTATGTCCTTATCGGTCGGCGCGGCGTGAAAAAGGATCGGCTGAATTCGGATTCGCTCCGAAATCGGTCGAAGTCACTCTTTCCGCTACTTGTAAATGAGTCGAACCTGAACCGACAGTTCAGGCAGCGCGGGTCTGGATGCACCGTGAAAAATGCAAGACTGGCACCTGATCGGGCTCCCGAGCAGCAACCCAGGAACATTTTCCGCGCCCTCTTCAGTCCGCGACAACCAACCGAGAACCCGAACAGCCCCGTGTCGAACAGCCCAGGTTCGAACAGCCCAGAACCGAGCAATTCCGTCTCCAGTTCACCAGAACCGGCGGCACAATCTGGCAGTGCGCCTGCGAGTGCGGGTGTTCCCAACAATCCGGGCAACAGCAATGCTGTCGGCAACGCGGGAGAAAGATTCTCCGGCGGCTCTCGCGGAAACAGTGCAAACGCACCCGGCCAGAGCAGCGATTCACCGGGCAGGAGCGGCGGCACACCGGGAGAAAACAGACAGGCCCGGAACCAGGCTGAACGCCGCAACAATTAGCCTATTGTCAGGCGGGCGGCGCGCCGATGGCATCCGGATGGGCGTCCTTGAACGCGTCGAGGGCTTCGGCGGCAGCTGCCGCGCGCAGGATTTTCGGAAATCCGGAAACATCCACACCCCAGCGATTGGCGTTATAGAGCTGAGGCATCAGGCAGCAGTCGGCCATGCTCGGCGTTTCGCCGTGGCAGAACGGACCGTTATCATCCAAAAGGTTCTCGAAGGCGGCAAGGCCCTTGCCGATAAAGCGCTGCATCCAGGCTTTCTTGGCATCATCGCCACCGCCGGTCAGCTCCGCCACATGACCAACAATGCCGAGATTGCAGACCGGGTGGATTTCCATGGCAATGGCATAGGAGAGCTGGCGCACCCGGTACTGGCCGTCGACATCGTCCGGCATCAAGGTCGAACCCGGCGTGGTCGCATGCAGATATTCGATGATGGCCAGCGACTGGGTCAGCGTCTTGCCGTCAACGATCAGCGCTGGCAACAGGCCCTGAGGGTTGAGAGCGAGATAGTCATCTTCCAGATGGGCGCGGGTAAGAAGGTTCACCGGCCGGTAGTCAACATCAAGCTTCAGCAGATTGAGCGCAATGCGAACGCGATAGCTCGCCGAGGACCGCCAGTAGTCATATAAAACAATATCTTTCGCCACGAATCCCTCCCAGCAACACGGTGTGCATTGATACACTTATTTGGCCATGAATTGGCAAGTCCGTGTGCGTGGAACGGTATCAAAAGCCGATTTTTTGCTGAGCCGGTGAAGAAGCCCTTGCCGTTATCTTTTCTCTTCCACTGGAGGTCACCCCGGGTCTCGCGATGCTCGCCCGGGGTGACTTCGAAGTTCGTGGCCAGGTTCGCAGGTCAGGACAGTACGAGGTCCTTTTCTCGGGCAGCAGGCGTTTTGCGTGTCCTTGCTGGCGCGGTTTGCGGGACCGCCGGTGCCTTGCCCTTCTGCGGCTTGCCGGCGACATAGACCTCGTCGATGGACCGGTCGTCGCCCAGCATCTGCAGAACGAAAAGCTCTTCCGCAAGGGTCGACGCCCGCTCCATGCGCAGGGCCATCGCCTCGGTCGCGCGGCTGTCCAGCACCACGATGTCCGCTTCCGTGCCTTCGTCCAGTGTGCCGATCCTGTCTTCCAGGCCGAGCGCGACGGCATTGCCGCGGGTGATCCAGTGGAAGGCCCGGAACGGATGCAGTTTCTGATCCTGAAGCTGCAGGATCTTGTAGCCCTCGTTCAGCGTCTGCAGCATGGAATAGCTGGTGCCGGCACCGATATCGGTGGCGATGGCGTTGACGATGCCCTTGGAGCGCAGGCCCGCGTCGTCGAAGAGACCGCTGCCGAGGAAGAGGTTGGACGTGGGGCAGAACACCGGCCGGGCGCCGGTTTCGGCAAGAGCGTCGATCTCGCGCCGTTCCAGGTGGATCGAGTGGCCGAGCAGCATCTTGTCCGACAAGAGGCCGTAGCGCTGATAGACGTCGAGATAGTCGCGCGCTTCCGGGTAGAGCTCCAGCGTATAGGCGATCTCGTTTTTGTTTTCCGAAAGATGGGTCTGGACGAAACAGTCCGGATGCTCTGCAACCAGCGTGCCGGTCATTTCCATCTGGTCCGGGGTCGAGGTGATCGCGAAGCGCGGCGTGATGGCGTAGCTCGCACGCCCTCGTCCATGCCATTTGGCGATCAGGTCCTTGGTGTCGTCGTAGCCGGATTGCGGCGTGTCGCGCAGCCCGTCCGGGGCGTTGCGGTCCATCAGCACCTTGCCGCCGATCATTCGCATGTTGCGCTGCTCTGCTTCCTCGAAATAGGCCTCCGCCGAGGCCTTGTGAACCGAACAATAGGCAACGGCCGTCGTGGTGCCATGGTCGGTCAGCAGGTCGAAGAAGCGGCAGGCCATGGCGGCAGCATGGCCTTCATCCGCAAAGCGGGTTTCTTCCGGGAAGGTGTAGGTGTTCAGCCAGTCAAGAAGTTGCGCACCCCAGGACGCGACAATCTGCACCTGCGGAAAATGAATATGGGTGTCGATGAAGCCTGCCATCAGCAGTTTCGGCCTGTGATCGATGATTTCCGCATCGCCCGCCCCGGCAACCACTTCGCAATAGCTGCCACGCCGCAGGATGAGGCCGTTTTCGATCAGAAGCGCACCATCCTCGACGTAATCGAAGGCGGAGGTGTCGTCCGGGGATTGCGGCTCGGCTGAAAAAGTCAGCAGGCGGCCACGAAGCAAGAGACGGTCGGAAGGCATCGAGAAAGGTCCCGTTTGTCGGAGTTCGGGGCGGAAGATCCGCCCCGAAGTGGTTTTAGGTCTGGTTCATTCGCCCGGGCTGACCTGGGCAGTGGTAATCGGCTCGGCTTCCGGCTCTGCCGCGTCTTCACGGTGGAAGATCGGGTAGATGAACAGGAAGGCGGCGGCGATCAGGTAGCCGAGGCTGACGGTGGTGAATTCCGGCCAGTGCAGCGTTGCCGAATGGATGATCCCGACAGAGGCCATGGCAAAGGCGGCAAAGGCGAAGCCGCCGGCATTGCGGAACTTGCCGTCAATGACGCTGGCAACGATGGCGCCCCAGATGAGACCCGTCAGGATGGCACCCTGGCTGAGGGCGAGGTGACCTTCGTAATGGGCACCTTGCTGCAGCAGCGCTGCGGTCAGTTTCGGATCGCCAAGGGCCAGCATACCGGTGGCTCCAGTCGCGCCGAGCGCGCCGATCAGCGAGCCCCACTTGATGATGAGGAAGCTGGAGACATGCGGCATCATCGCGATGGTGACGGCGGCCATATGGTCGGTGCGCACGGCATGGGCGGTGTTGGTGATGAGGCTGAGCGCGACGAACACCAGAACGGGGGCAGCGGCGGCTACCGGGATCAGGTTGTTCAGGAAGGCAAGCAATCCGAAAAAGGCCGCCAGCGGAATGACCGCGCCGACGCCGATCACATAACCTGCATGTGCCCCCATGCGCTTGTAGGCCGGGTGGCCGATATAGGCGGTCGTCGGGAAGGGCGAACCGAACAGCGCGCCGATCATGGTGCCGACACCGTCGGTGATCTGGCAGGTTGCCACCGGATAGTGGTCGCCTGCGGCTTCCGCGCTCTCCACGTTGTTCATCGTTTCGATGAAATTGTAGATCTGCACCGGCACCAGCACCAGGAACAGCTCCGGATGGTTGAACAGGTGCTGGATCCCGGCCATCAGGTCGCCAAGGTAGGGAACGGGCGGATAGAAGCCGACACCCTCGAAGCTGATTGTCGATTGACCGGTGGCCAGCGCGACCCCGGTGCCGACCATCAGGGCCAGCAGGCCGGCCGGAATGTTGAACGGCAGGCGGAACCGCCCGACGAGGCCCCACAGGATGATGATCATTGAGGCGAAGCCAATGAACGGGTTCTCGAACACCGTTGCAAGCGGCACGGTGCCGATGAACACCAGGGCGATGCCGCACAAGGTGCCGAGCATGCCCGCACGCGGGGTCACCTTTTTCAGCCAGGGGCCGACAACCGCACCGAGGGCTGCGACGATGCCGCCCATGAAGCCCGCGCCGATGCCGACCTGCCAGGCGAGAACCGGATCATTGGTCGCCCAGTAGATCGGTCCGATGACGCCGAAGAGATAGACGAACATCACCGGTGTCGAAATGCCGTAAGGCAGAGCGGTCACGTCGCGGCCATGCTGTGCGGCGGCGCGTTTGGCCAGCAGGACATAGGCGGCGACACCGGCCAGGATCGCGATGGCGGCACCCGGCACGATCTTGCCGTAGACAATGTCCGCCGGCATCTGGAATACGAACTGGCAGATACCTGCCAGCACCATGAGGTTTACGAGGTTGTCGGTGAACAGGGCCCAGAAGGCGCTGAAATCCCCCCTCGAAAACAAAGTGTAGTCGTTCCTCCCAACCCGCATGTCGGGTCTCCTTTCAGGGTAAGACAGCCGTCCTGTTCCATCTCCCATTGGACAGGGCAGCCGTTGTTTCACTGCGCGGCCTCCAGCAGCGCAGCCTCCTCCGTATCGCCGGCAGCTCTTGCGCCCGAGGTCAGGGCGGTCAGGACTTCTGCGGCGACAAAAGCGGCAATGATCTCGGGGCGCTTGTCCCGGCTGGCGGTTGCGCCGATCGGGCAGGTCAGCTGGTCGATGGAAAGGCCATTGCAATGGCTGTTGCACCAGGAGCGCAGCTTGGCGCGTTTTGTGGCCGACCCGATCATGCCGACATAGGACGCATGACCGATCTCCAGGGCGGCCGACGTCAGCAGGAAGTCCAGACCGTGGTCATGGGTCAGCACGATAAAGGCACTGCCCGCGGGCGCATTGTAGATCTCGACTTCCGGAATGGCCCGCAGGCGCATGTCGACATGCGCCTGGCATTGCGCCAGCTCTTCCTTGCGCATGTCGACCAGTACGCAGTGCACCGGCGCATGCTGCAGCAGGTCGGCAATCGCCCGGCCGACATGCCCCGCGCCCATGACATAGACATGCGGCAGCGCATCGTCCTCGGCCTGCAAGCGGCTGATGACTGCCAGCCGTTCGGCTTTGCGCATGCGTGCAAGTGATACTTCCACCCGTCCGCCGCAGCACTGGCCGATTTCCGGGCCGAGCGGCAAGTCGAGCCTGGAGGAAAGCGTGCCTTCGGCCAGCATGGAACGGGCCTGGGTAATGACGATGTGCTCCAGTTGGCCGCCGCCGATGGTGCCGAAGAGGCTGTTCGGGGCAACGAACATCTCCGTGCCGGCTTCCCGGGGGGACGATCCTCGAACCCGCGTCAGCACGACACGGACGATCGGGTGGGCTGAGCCGAAGAAGCTTTCGGTCTGGCTGGAGCGCATTGTCATGATTTACTCCCGGGTTTTCAGCCGCTCGATGGCCATCAGCACCCGCTCCGGCGTTGCCGGGGCATCAAGGCGCGGGCATTCGCGGTAATCGGCGACACTTGCAACGGCCATGGAAAGCGCCTCGAAGACGGACACACCCAGCATGAAAGGCGGTTCGCCCACGGCCTTGGAGCGCTTGATGGTGCGCTCCTTGTTTTCCGACCATTCGGCAAGCTTCACGGTGAACTGGCGCGGCCGGTCGGATGCGAGCGGGATCTTGTAGGTCGACGGCGCGTGGGTCCTGAGGCGTCCGGTCTGGTCCCACCACAGTTCTTCCGTCGTCAGCCAGCCCATGCCCTGAATGAAGGCACCTTCCACCTGCCCCTTGTCGAGGATCGGGTTCAGCGACTTGCCGACGTCATGCAGAATATCGGTCCGCTCCACCCGGTATTCACCGGTCAGCGTGTCGACGGAAACTTCCGAGCAGGATGCGCCATAGGCGAAATAGTAGAACGGGCGGCCTTTTCCGGCGGCGCGGTCCCAGTGGATCTTCGGCGTCTTGTAGAAGCCGGCGGCCGACAGGTGCACACGGGCCATGTAGGCCTGGCGGACAAGATCATTGAAGGACACCAGTTCGGACCCGATCTCGACCATGTTGTTATGGAAGCGGATGGTTTCCGGTTCGGTGTTCCAGCGCTCGGCGGCAAAGGCGACCAGCCGTTCCTTCAGCTGTTCCGCCGCGTTCAGGGCGGCCATGCCGTTGAGGTCGGAGCCCGACGAGGCAGCGGTTGCCGATGTATTCGGCACCTTTTCGGTCGTCGTCTTGGTAATCTTGATGCGCTCGAAATCCACCTGGAAGGCATCGGCGACAACCTGGGCGACCTTGGTGTTCAGGCCCTGGCCCATTTCGGTGCCGCCATGGTTCAGGTGGATCGATCCGTCATTGTAGATGTGGATCAGCGCGCCGGCCTGGTTGTACCAGGTGGCTGTAAAAGAAATGCCGAACTTAACCGGTGTCAGCGCAATACCCCGTTTTAGAATGGAGGAACGGGCATTGTGCTGCAGGATCGCCTCACGGCGGGCCTGGTAGTCAGAGGAGCTTTCGAGTTCTCCGATCAAGCGCGGCAAGATGTTGTCCTCGACCTCCTGATGATAGGGGGTGAGGAGGCGGCCGTCGTTGCGGTCGCCGTAGAAGTTGGCCTTGCGGATTTCCAGGGGGTCCTTGCCGAGCGCATAGGCGATCTCTTCGATCATGCGTTCGGCGGCGACCACGCCCTGTGGCCCGCCGAACCCTCGGAAAGCGGTGTTCGAGACCGTGTTGGTTTTCATCGGCCGGCTGGTGAGCCGGACATTCGGATAGAAATAGGCATTGTCCGCGTGGAACAGCGCGCGGTCGGTCACCGGCCCGGAAAGGTCGGAGGAATAACCGCAACGGGCCGCGAAGGTGCCGTCGACAGCCTCGATCCGGCCGCTGTCGTCGAAGGCAACGTCGTAGTCGACCACAAAGTCGTGCCGCTTGCCGGTGGCGGTCATGTCCTGGTCACGGTCCGGGCGGATCTTTACCGGGCAGTTCCACTTCTTCGCGGCGATGGCAGCCACCGCGCAGAAGAGGTTCATCTGGCTTTCCTTGCCGCCGAAGCCACCGCCCATGCGGCGGACGTTGACCGTGACCGCGTTCGACGGCACGCCGAGCACATGGGCAACCATGTGCTGTGCCTCGCTCGGGTGCTGCGTGGAGCAATGGACAATAACTTCATCATCCTCACCCGGTATGGCAAAGGCGATCTGGCCTTCCAGATACATGTGGTCCTGGCCGCCGATCGTCATCCGGCCCTGGATGCGGTTCTTCGCGCTGTCGAAGGCAGGGGCGATGTCGCCGCGTTCCAGCTTCAGCGGTGCGGTGACATGCGGATAGCCGGCCTCCATCGCACTGACGGGATCAAGCGCATGCGGCAGGACCTCATAGTCGATCTTTGCCAGCTCGGTGGCCCGCCGGGCAGCGTCACGGCTTGTTGCGATGACGGCAAACAGCGGCTGGCCATGGAATTCCGACTTGTCGACCGGGAACACCGGTTCGTCGTTCTGGCCCGTGGGGCTGATGTCGTTGCAACCCGGAACGTCGGCCGCCGTCAGCACGCCGATGACACCGGGAGCTGCCAGAACCGCCTCCAGATCCATTGACCTGATCAGGCCGTGGGCAACCGTGGACGTGCCGAGATAGGCATGAAGGGTGCCCTGCGGTTCGGCAATGTCGTCGCAATATTCTGCCCGGCCGGTGACGTGTTTTTCCGCGCTGTCGTGGCGGCGGTCGGTATGGACAGCGCCGCTGATCGACTTCTTGGCGTCCGTGATGATGTTGTGTTTCATGTGGTTCGCCTCAAAACTCAAGCAGACAGCAGATCGACCGCTTCCGTGGTCGTTTCGTCATGGGTCAGGAAGAAGCGCTGCAGCAGGTTGCGCGCGGCAGTCGCCCGGTACTCGGCCGAGGCGCGCCAGTCGGAAAGCGGTGTGAAATCGGCTTCCAGCGCCTTGCCGGCAGCCACGAACGCAGCTTCCCCCCATGGCTGGCCGCGCAGCGCGGCTTCGGCCTTGGCGGCCCGCTTCGGCGTGCCGGCCATGCCGCCGAATGCCAGGCGGCAATCGGTGATGCGGCCTTCGGAAACGGTCACGCAGAAACCGGCGGCCACGGACGAGATATCCTCGTCCCGGCGCTTGGAAATCTTGTAGGCAGCGTGAAGCTGGCCGGAACGGGGCCGCGGGATCAGGATGCTCTCGACGAATTCGGAGGGCGCCCGGTCCTGTTTGCCGTATTCGATGAAGAACTGCTCCAGTGGCAGGCTGCGCTGCGTGGCTCCCTTGCGCAGAACGATTTGCGCTCCGAGCGCGATCAGCACGGGCGGCGTATCGCCGATCGGCGATCCATTGGCGATGTTGCCGCCGATGGTGCCCATGTTGCGCACCTGTTGGCCGGCGATCCGGTCCCAGTAGCTTTTCAGATGCGGGAAAATCTCGCAGATGGTCTCCTGCGCTTCCGAGTAGGTGACGCCTGCGCCGATCTCCAGCGCTGTGTCGCTCAAAGTGACCGATTTCAGCTCTTGAAGGTGGCTGATGAAGACTGCCGGGCCGATGGGGCGCATGAACTTGGTGACCCAGAGACCGACATCGGTGGAACCCGCAACGATGGTCGCCTGCGGAAAGTCTTCCAGAATGGCTGCAAAGTCGGCGACATCCGCCGGAAGGATCGCCTGATTGTCGTCAAGGCCGGTGACGACACGGCGGCCGTCGGAAAGCGCTGCCAGCCGTTCGGTGATGGTTGCCCGTTCCGTTTCCAGGAAATCCTGCGCTGGCGAGCCGTAGCGGTTGGCGGCCATGGCGGCGGCAATGATCGGTTGGTAACCGGTGCAGCGGCAGAGATTGCCCTGGATCGCGCTTTCGACTTCCGTTTCTGTCGGTTCCGGATTGCCCATCCACAGCGCGTAGAGCGACATGACGAAGCCAGGGGTACAGAAGCCGCACTGGCTGCCGTGGAAATCGACCATCGCCTGCTGGATCGGATGCAGACCGCCGTTTTCTCCCCGCAGATGCTCGATGGTGACCACGTGGCATCCATCAAGCGACGCGAGAAACCGGATGCAGGCATTGACGGTCTCATACTTCAGAACCCCGCCGGCCAGCCGGCCGACCAATACCGTGCAGGCCCCGCAGTCGCCTTCCGCACAGCCTTCCTTGGAGCCCGTCAGCCGGCGTTCCAGGCGCAGGTAGTCGAGCAGGGTCTTGTCGGCAGGCGCATCCGTGACAATCACGTCGGCGCCGTTCAGCAGAAACCGGATTTCTGTGCGGTGGGTCATCGCGTCCTCGGGCAAAGTCTTCTCTCAGCCGAGGACGGTACGCTTCAGGACACTTGCAAAAAATCCGATGATTCCGGAAATTCTTTCAACAGATCATTGAAAATGGCCGTGCGATACTGTGGCTCAGGAAATGCGACCAAAGTCGATCATGAGAACCAGCGCACTGTAATCGCACGAGAATTCAAATCCGAGGCAAGAGGCCATGTCCTATCTGGAATCCCTGCGCGTCTTCACCCGCGTGGTCGAACTGGGCAGCATCACATCCGGCGGACGCGACCTGCGCCTGACACCGGCGGTTGCCAGCAAGCGTATAAAGGAGCTGGAAAAGCATCTCGGCGTGCGGCTCTTCAACCGCACCACAAGATCGCTCACGCCGACCGAGGTCGGCAAGGTGTTCTACGATTATGCGGTGAAGGCGCTGGAATCCATCGAGGACGCGGAAGCCGCCGTCGCCAGCTTTTCCGATACGCCGCGGGGGGTCATCCGCGTCACGGCGCCACTTGGTGCCGGCCGCCGGATCATCGCACCGCTGGTGCCGCGTTTCGTCGAAAAGTTCCCGGCAACGGAAGTGCATATGCGCCTGTCGGACCGCAAGGTCGACATCCTGTCCGACGGTCTCGACGTCGCCTTCTTCATCGGCACCCCGCAGGATTCCAACCTGAAACTCCGCAAGATCGCCGATTGTCCTCGGGTGCTCTGCGCGGCTCCGGAGTATCTGGAAAAGCACGGCACGCCCCGCACCCCGGATGATCTCCTGAGCGACGAGCACAATTGCCTGCTGCTGCGCTACCCGCGCTCGCCGGAATATTACTGGGTTCTGCAGACACCGGCCGGGCCGCGCAAGCTTCAGGTCTCCGGCAAGATGGATGCCGACCATGGCGACGTTCTCACCGACTGGGCCTTGTCAGGATATGGCATCGTCAACAAGCCAAGGTTCGACGTAGCCCAGCATCTGGAAAGCGGCCGTCTGGTGGAGATCCTGAAGGATACGCCGCCTCCCCCCACCATCTTCGGCTGCCTCTATCCGCACAGGCGTCTTCAGGACCCGAAGATCCGCCACTTCGTGGATTTCGTGATCAGCAACGCGGATGTGGCCGGGTAGGGCCTGACCCTGTTCAGCTTCTGCGGCGGGTCTGAAAGATCCGCGCCGACATGTCTCTTGCCGGTGCGACGACCTGTTGCGGGTCCAGTTCCTTCTGCCAGTCAAGGCTGACCGGCGAAATCCTTGCAAGGGCTTCGGCAAAGGGGGCCGGGTCCTTCGCAGCTGCCGCAACAAGATCCTTTGCCTCTGCGCGGGAAACGCCGTTCCGGGCGAGAACGAAACTGGCGGTTTCGGCCATGATTTCCGGGTTTGACACCAGAGTTGCAGCCAGATTGGTTTCATTCGCCTGCAGGCTGGTGGCAAGCTCTTCTGCGTGCACCAGCGCAGCGCCCGCGGCCAGCAGCATTTGTGGCAGGAAATGCCATTCCAGCGGCCATGCTGTCCCGTCGCGCTCCTCAAGGGGGCTGGCAGCAGCGGCAAGCCCGGCCTGGGCGGAAATCGCAATGCTGTTGAGCACCTGAATGGTCTCGGCCTGCACCGGATTGGCCTTCTGCGGCATGGTCGAGGATCCGCCGCCGGTCCCGCTGGAAACTTCCGCAATGTCCGTGCGCCCGGAAAGCGCCAGGTCTCCTGCCATCTTCGCAAGGGCGGAGGTGACCTGTTGCAGCCAGCCCGCAAGCGCCAGAATGGGCGTCCGGTTGACGTGCCACGACGGGCTGTCCTCAAGGCCGAGCTCCAGTGCGAGCGCCGCCGAGACAGCGGTTCCGTCCGGAGCGATTGCGCTGTTGATGCCCGACGCGCCGCCGAACTGGACGCGCAGCACGGCGGACCTGAGCGCGGGCAGCGCATTTTCAGCATCTATCAGGGGATGGGCCCATTGCGCGATCCGGTAGCCGAGGGTGACCGGTGTCGACACCTGGCTGCGCGTACGCCCCGCCATGAGCTGGTTCTCATGGCGCTCGCTCTGCCGTTCCAGCGTATCGATAAGTTTTTCCAGCCGAGCGCCCAGAATCTCGAGCGCGACTTTCGCCTGAAGGACCAGCGCCGTGTCGATCACATCCTGACTGGTTGCGCCCCAGTGGAGCCAGGCCCCGGCTTCGGCGCCGAGCTGCTTGCGCAGTTCCGCCACAAGCGCTGGAACGGGCACGCCGGCGGATCTTGTACCGGCCGCCAGGCGTGCGGGCTCGATCTGAACGTCGGCGAGCTTCTCTGATATCTCCCGCGCGGCCTGCGCCGGAATGATCTCCAGGCGTCCCTGTACGATGGCGAGGGCACGCTCGAAGGCGATCATATGCGCGACATCGCTGCCGTCAGTGAGAAGCTTGGTCAGGTCACCGTCAGCAAAGAGGGAGGAATGGATCTGGCTGGAAAATAGCGAAACAGGCATGGCTCGACAGGGTCTCTGGATGGGCCCTTATTGAGAGCCAAGTGGAAAGGCGGGTCAAGCCGCCTTCAGCGGCAGACCCAGGATCTCGCGCGCCTGCTGCCAGGTCGCGACGGGACGCTCATATTTCTCGCAAAGATCCGCCGCCCGTTTCACAAGCGCCGCATTGGAAGGGGCAAGCGTGTCCCGGTCGAGGCGGATGTTGTCTTCCAGGCCGGTGCGGGTATGACCGCCTGAGGAAATGCACCACTCGTTGAGGGTGAACTGATGTTGGCCGATCCCGGCGGCACACCATTCGGCGTCCGGTACCAGCCGGTCAACGGTCTTGATGTAATAGTCGAAGACATCCCGGTCGACCGGCATGGCATTCTTCACGCCCATGACGAACTGCACATAAAGCTTGCCGGGAATACGTCCGTCCCGGTTCATGGCAGCCGCCTGATGAATGTGGCTCAGGTCGAACGCCTCGATCTCCGGTTTCACATGATGGGTGCGCATCTCGCTGGCAAGCCAGTCGACTAGTGCCGGCGGGTTTTCATAGACCCGGGTCGGGAAATTGTTGGAGCCGACGGACAGCGACGCCATGTCGGGCTGCAGGGCAATCATGCCGCCGCGTTCCTTCCCGGCGCCCGAACGGCCTCCGGTCGAAAACTGGATGATCATGCCGGGGCAGTGTTTTTCCAGTCCTTCCTTGAGCCGGGCGAATTTCGCCGGATCCGAGGACGGCGTTTCATCGTCGTTGCGAACATGAGCGTGGACGATGGTCGCACCGGCCTCGAAGGCAGCCTGCGTGCTTTCAACCTGCTCCGTAACGGTGATCGGCACCGCCGGATTGTTTTCCTTCTTCGGCAGCGATCCGGTAATCGCGACGCAGATGATGCAGGGCTTGGACATGTTTCACGTCGCTCCGGTTTCGCTTGCGCCTGTCCCAACAAGGAGCGGCGATCGTTGCATAAGCCTCCCTCATCCTGAGGAAGCGCTTCAGCGCTGTCTCGAAGGATGGGCCGCATACTCTGAGTGCGCTGCCCATCCTTCGAGACGCTCGGCTTGGCCAAGCTCCTCTGGATGAGGAAGAGTGGTTTGTGCCTCCTCAGATATCGAAGAACACCGTTTCGTCCGGGCCTTGCAGCTTGACCTCGAAACGATAGACCGTCTTGCCGTCGCGCTCCGTCTTCCGGGCGATCAGGGTCTGGCGGCGCTTTTCCCATTCGATCAGGTTGATCACCGGGTCGGCCGCGTTGGCTGCGGTCTCGTCCTCGAAGTAAAGGCGGGTCTGAAGCCCGACATTGATGCCGCGTGCGACGATCCAGAGGCTGATATGGGGAGCGGATACCTTGCCGTCCGGAAGCTTGACCGGGCCTGGCTTGACCGTGTCGAACCCCCATTCGCCGGTTTCGAAATCGGTGATGACACGGCCCCAGCCGCGAAACCCTTCTTCCACGTCGCCGGCATGTTCAGGATGGGCGTAAATGCCCTCGCTGTTGGCCTGCCAGGTTTCCAGCATCACGTCCTTGATCGGCGAGCCCATGCCATCGATGACGACACCTTCCACACGAATGCGCTCACCCTTGGCATTGGGGCCTGCGATATCCCAGCCCAGTTCCTGCCGATAGATGTCGAAACCGGCGGCGCCTGGCGCGAGGCCGATATGAACGTAAGGTCCGGCCGTCTGGGAAGGCGTTTCCTTCAGATAGTCGAGTTGCTGCGTCATGATCAGTTCCCCTCCGGCCGGTTTTCAAACAGGGTCGAGCGGCGTCCGCGCAGGACGATGTCGAACTTGTAGGCGATCGTGTCGAGCGGGATGGTGGCATTGAGGTCGAGCTTGGCGACCAGCTGCTCAATGGCCGCGGGATCGGGAATGGTATTCACGATCGGGCATTTCGGAATGAGCGGATCGCCCTCGAAGTAGCATTGGGTGATCAGACGCTGACAGAAGGCAGTGCCGAAGATCGACATGTGAATATGGGCCGGCCGCCAGTTGTTCACCCAGTTGCGCCAGGGGTAGGCGCCCGGTTTGATCGTGCGGAAATAGTAGTAGCCGTTCTCGTCGGTCAGGGTGCGGCCGCAGCCGCCGAAATTCGGGTCGATGGGCGCAAGATAGGTGTCCTTCTTGTGCCGGTAGCGTCCGCCCGCATTGGCCTGCCAGATCTCCACCAGGGTGTTCGGGATCGGCTTCGCGTTCTCGTCCAGCACCCGGCCATGCAGGATGATCCGCTCGCCGATCGCGCTTTCACCCGCCTTCGCGTAGTTGTAGATTAGATCCTTGTCGAGCGGGTCGATATCGTTATGGCCGAAGGTCGGCCCGGTGATCTCGCTGACGTTGTTTTCCAGGCTGATCATCGAATATTGCGGCGAGCGCGACACGCTGGTCTTGTAGTCCGGCGTATGTGCAGGCGGATGCCACTCGCGGTCCCGCTGATAGAAAGGTCCGGGTTTCAACATCGATTTTCCTCCGTTAACCGCCTGTCGCGGTCAGCTTCTGGCCGCTGCGTTCCATTTCGGCGTAAGTTTCCTTGGCGATCTTGAGCGCCTGGTTGGCACGTGGCACGCCGGCATAGACCGCCACATGCTGAAACGCCTCGAGCACGTCCTGCTTGCTGGCGCCGGTGCGGGCGGTTGCCCGGATATGCATGGCAATCTCCTCGAAATTGCCGAGTGCCGCCAGAAGGGCGAGCGTCAGCATCGAACGCTCCCGCGGACTGATGCCGTCCGACGCCCAAACCGTGCCCCAGGCACCCTCGGTGATCAGGGTCTGGAATGGTTCGTCAAGTGGCGTCTTGGCGGCTTCCGCCCGGTCGACATGTTCATCGCCAAGCACGGATCGCCTGACCTTCATGCCGGTTTCAAAACGCTCAGACATGGAGGTCCTCCTTCAGGAAAGTCATGAGATGGCCGGCAAAGACATCCGGCTTTTCGACGCAGGGCAGATGGCCCGCACCGGAAATTTCAACGTAACGGCTGCCGGCGATGAGGTCCGCCGTGCCGCGCACCATGGCGGGTGGGCTGGCGAGGTCCTCGCTGCCGCCGATACCCAGCACCGGCAGGCGAAGCCCGGACGTGCTGTCCGTCAGATCCGCACCGGCTATTGCTTCGCAGCAGCCGATGTAACCCTCCGTCGGGGTGCGAACCAGCATGTGGCGCCAGGCCAGGCATTCGGCCGTCTGGCGGAAATCTTCCGAAAACCAGCGCTCCAGAATGGCATCGGCAAGGCTCTCGATACCGCCTGCACGGATCCGGGCAATCCGGTCTTGCCACATGGCGGCTTCGCCCATTTTCGCCCCGGTGTTGGACAGCACCAGACCCTTGATGCGTTCCGGCTGCCGTTGCGACAGGAGCTGACCGATCATGCCGCCGATGGAAAGCCCGACAAAAACACAGGAGCCGATCTGAAGGTGATCGAGCAGCTGTTGCGTGTCGCTGGCGAGATCGTCCATGGAGTAGGGGCTCTCAGGGCAGGAGGACAGCCCGTGGCCGCGCTTGTCGAAGCGGATCAGCCGGAGACCTGTTTCCGGCAGAAGGTCGATGACCTTGTCCCAGAGCCGCAATTCCGTGCCGAGCGAATTGGCGAAGACGACAGGCGTGCCGCCGGGGTCGCCATCTTCGCGCCAGTGAATGTCGGCAGAAGGCAGACGCGCGATATTCATCAGTAGGGCAGTCCCACATAGTTCTGCGCAAACCACTTCTGCGCGGTTTCATTGTGATGCAGAGACTCGATTTCCGCCCGCTGCATCTTCAGGTCGAAATCCGACTGGTCCGGGAACCGGTGCAGCATGTTGGTGGTCGCCCAGCTGAAACGCTCCGCTTTCCAGATCCGTGCCAGGGCTTTCTCCGAATAGGTATCGATGCCGTGGCTGTCCTTGTCCTGATAGTAATGCACCAGACCCTCATAGAGGTAATGGACGTCGGAGGCAGCGGTGTTGAGGCCCTTGGCGCCTGTCGGCGGCACGATATGGGCGGCATCGCCGCACAGGAACAGACGGCCCCAGCGCATCGGCTCGCACACGAAGGACCTGAGCGGGGCAATGGATTTCTCGATAGAGGGTCCGGTCACCAGCTTGTCGGCAACCGCTTCCGGTAGCCGGCGTCTCAGTTCGTCCCAGAACTTCTCGTCGGTCCATTCGAAAATGTCGTCGCTGACATTGCACTGGACGTAGTAGCGCGACAGGTTTTCGTTACGCATGGAGCAAAGCGCGAAGCCGCGTGCCGAATTGGCATAGATGAGTTCTTCATGCACCGGCGGCGTCTCGGACAGAACGCCCAACCAGCCGAAGGGAAACACTTTCTCGTAGTCCTTGCGCACGGTGTCGGGAATGGTCTTGCGGCTGACGCCGTGGAACCCGTCACAGCCCGCCACGAAATCGCAGTCGATGCGCCGCGCGCTGCCGTCCACGGTAAAGGTGACATAGGGCGCGTCGGTGTCCGCATCGCGGATCTCGACCCCCTCGACCTCGAAAATCGTCTGACCGCCAACTGCATCGCGGGCGTCATAAAGATCACGCGTGACTTCCGTCTGGCCGTAGACGACGACATTCTGGCCGATCAGCTTCTGGAAGTTGATGTCGAACATCTCGTTTTCGTATGAGATGCAGGTGCCGTCATGGACGAAGCATTCCTTGTCCATCCGCTCGGCCACGCCGGCCTCGCGCATCATGTTGACGAGACCCGTTTCCAGAATGCCGGCCCTGATGCGGCCAAGCACATATTCGCGCGTCTTGCGCTCCAGAATGATGGTCTCGATGCCCTTCAGATGAAGAAGCTGCCCGAGCAGCAGGCCGGACGGTCCACCGCCGACAATGACAACCTGAGTTCGCATCCGATCCTCCCTTGTTGAATTGATATTGAATGATCGAAATTGGGAAGTAAAATGAGATATTCGGCTTCTTTCTTTCCAAAACGAGAAATTAAATGATCGACCGACGCATCAAGTTCCGGCACATCCAGTGCTTCGTGGAGATTGCGCAGGAACGCAGCCTGAAACTGGCTGCCGACAAGTTGAATCTCACCCAGCCGGCGATCTCCAAAACGCTCAAGGAACTGGAAGATATCATCGGCGCCAGCCTGATGACGCGAAACCGGGCCGGCATCGCGCTGACCAAACAGGGCAAGGTGTTTCTGCATTTCGCGCAGATCTCGCTGGCGAGCCTGCAGCAAGGCCTGGACGGGGTCGAGAAAGAAGGCGAACACGCCCGTGCGACCTTGAAGGTGGGCGTTCTGCCGAGTGTCGCGGCCAGCTTCATGCCCCCGGTCATCAAGGAGTTTTCCGAACTGGCACCTCATGTCATGGTCCAGATCATGGACGGCCCGCACGGCTACCTGATCGAACGGTTGAAGATGGGTGAACTCGACCTGGTGATCGGCCGGCTCGGCAGGCCGGTTTCCATGGAAGGCGTTTCCTTCACCCAGCTTTATTCCGAGCGTGTCGATGTGATCGTCCGGGTCGGGCACCCGCTTCTGGAAAGGCCGGATATCAAGCGTATTGTCGAATGGCCCGTGCTCTATCCGCCGGAAGGCGCGGCGATCCGGCCTCTGGTCGAGCGCTTCATGATCGCCAATGGGGTCGGCGAGATTCCGAACAAGATCGAAACGGTCTCGGGTGCTTTCGGCAGGGTCTATACCCGCCGGACCGACGCGGTCTGGATCATTTCGTCCGGCGTGGTGCAGAACGAAACCGCCGACGGTCACCTGGTCCGCCTGCCGTTTGACACCGACATGACAAAGGGGCCGGTCGGGCTGATGACCCGTCCGGACACCCAGCCAGGTGCCGAGGAACAGGTCTTCCGGCTGGCGGTACAGACCGTGATCGAGGAGCTGGGACTGAGTTCCTGATGGTGCGGTGTCGACTACATCCGCGAGGCACACCCCGCCAGAGCTGCGAAATCGTCATCAAGCAGATGAACAGGAATGCCGGAAACCAGCTTTTGCTGGCGGCCCTTCGCGCAAAAGGCGTTGATGAATTCCGGTTCTGCCAGGAACCTCGCCAGGCTTCGGGTGACGCCGCCTGTCAGCACGATGCCGCCAAGGGACAGGAACACCAGCGAGAGGTCGCCAATCACCCGGCCGAGAAATGTCACCCATTGCCGGGCAGCGGAAACGCAAAGCGGATCGGACCCGGAATTGGCGCGCTCCGCAATGTCAGCCGGTGACAGGTCGCGCGGCGACAGGCCCTGCTCCAGGCAATACCACTCGTGAATTTCCTTGAGACCGCTTCCCGACAGCGCCCGTTCGACGGAGGCGCGTCCACGGTTGAGAGCGAGGTAATTCCAGAGCCGAAGTTCGTCTTCGGTTTCGACCGGCAAAGTCGAGTGACCGCATTCGCCGGTGCCGACATGAAACCCGGCAGGTGTCTGAAACAGCGCGGCAGCATTGAAACCGGTTCCCGCGCCGACGACGAGGCGCGTGGCGTTGCTGCGCAGTTTCTGGCTTGGTTCATAGACGGGCTGAAGCCGCTCCGTTGGGACCTTGTCCAGCGAATAGGCGAGCGCCTCGAAATCGTTCAGGAAGGTAATGTTCGCTCCGCCCAGAACCTTGCCGATGCAGTCGGCACTGAAGGTCCAGGGATGGTTTGTCATGCGGATCGCGGGGCCATCGATGGGGGCTGCGATGGCGATGACGGCAGAAGCACAGGCCGGTCGCCCGGCTTCCGAAAGATAGGTGCTGATGGCCGCTTCCGGTGTTTCGAAATCCGCATTGCGGAACCGCGCGATGGTGTTTTCCAGAACGCGGCCGTTCTCGACCAGCGCCAGCCGGGTGTTGGTGCCGCCGATGTCGGCGGCAAGGCCTCGTTGAATGCTCATAGGCGGTTACCCGATGCAATGTCGAAATAGGAAATCTTGGAAAGGTCGAAAGCGATCGGGACGCGCTGTCCGGCGGTGACCGGCGCATCCGCTGACAGCCGGGCAACGGCTTCCGTTCCGCCAAGTTGAATGACCGCATAGGTATCGGCGCCGGCCGGTTCGACCACGTCGAGAAGGCAATCGGCGCTTTGCAGGCTGCGGCCGTCGATGCCACCGGACCGCAAGCCAAGATCCGTCATCGCCTCCGGGCGAAGGCCGATGGTGAGCTCTGCCGTACCGCCGGCGGACAGCGTTTCCGGCCCCGGACCATAGTCGAACAGTTCCAGCAGCGGTCCTTCCGGCGTCGGGATCTGCAGCCGGAGATGGTCGCCCTCGCGTGTAGCGGTGCCGGTCATCAGGTTCATGGACGGCGCGCCCATGAAGTCCGCGACAAAGGCATTTACCGGCTTGTTGTAGATCTCCTGCGGCGTGCCGATCTGCTGGACCACGCCGTCTTTCATCACCACGATCCGGCTGGCCAGCGTCATGGCTTCGATCTGGTCATGGGTGACGTAGACGATGGACGCGCCTGTGGTCTGATGGATGCGCTTGATTTCGGTGCGCATGGTCACGCGCAGCTTGGCATCGAGATTGGACAACGGTTCGTCGAACAGGAACAGCTTCGGTTCGCGCACAAGGGCCCGGCCCATGGCGACACGCTGGCGCTGTCCGCCGGAAAGTTCCGCCGGGCGGCGGTGCAGCAGGTGCTCTATTTTCAGAAGATCCGCAACTTCGGCCACCTTCCGTTTCTTCTCGGCCTCTTCAACCTTTCGGACTTCAAGGCCGAAGCCGATGTTGCGTTCCACGCTCATGTTGGGGAACAGGGCATAGGACTGGAACACCATGGCGATATCCCGGTCGGCCGGTTCGTCGTTGGTGCGGTCCTTGCCGGCAATGCGGATGGTGCCGGAGGAAATGTCGGTCAGTCCGGAAATGCAGCTCAGCAGGGTCGACTTGCCGCAACCGGACGGTCCGACCAGGACAAGAAACTCGCCGGGCGCCATGGAGATATCGATGTCCTTGAGGACATTCACGTCCCCGTATCTCTTCTGCAGGCGGCTGATTTGGAGGATGGGGTCTTGCGGCATTGCGGCGTTCATTCCTTGTCGGTCTCCTGCTGTGGTCAGCCCTTGACGGATCCGGCGACCAGTCCGGAGACGATGAATTTCTGGAAGGCGATGGCGAGGATGGCTGGCGGCAATGTCGCCAGAACGCCAACCGAGGCGATGACGCCGTAGTCGGTAACGCGTCCGGCGGAGAAATCCGCGATCGCAACAGGCAGGGTCTTCGCGCTGAGATCGTTGGTGAAGATCAGGGCGTAGAAGAACTCGTCCCAGGCCACCAGGAAGGACAGCATGGCGGTGGCGGCAATGGCCGGAAGAGCCAGTGGCAGCACCACCTGCCGGATTGTGTAGGCGGTTCCGGCACCTTCCATGAAGGCAGCCTGCTCCACTTCCACCGGCAGCACGTCGATATTGGCCTTCATCAGCCAGGTGGCGAAAGGCAGCAGCATGGCCGTATAGACGATGATCAGCGTCACCGTGTGGTTCAGCATGCCGAAGCTGCTGAAGGTCGAATAGAGCGGCAGCACATAGGTGATCGGCGGCATCATGATCGTTGCGAGAAAGGCGAACAACAGGACCATCGACGCCTGCCTTCTGGAAAAGGCATAGGCAGCCGGAATGGCGAGCAGAAGCGCGATGACGGTCGCCCCGCCAGCTGTCAGGAGGGAATTCCGGAGTGCGCTCAAAAACCGCTCGCCGTTGCCGCCTTCAAGGCTGAGCAGGCTCGTGTAGCGGCTGAAGTCAAGTTCGGAGGGGATCCAGCGCAGCGGCACCGCGGTCAGGTCGGTCGGCGCGCTGATGCTCATGACGGCAAGCCAGAGCAGCGGACCTGTTGTGAAGGCTGCCAGCAACAGGGCGCAGCCATAAAGCAGGATGGATTGAACGAGCGAGCGTTTCATGCCGCGCCTCCCGCCGTCTGCCGCCTGGTGGCGGAATAATAGAACACGATCAGAACGGCGCTGATGCCGGCGACCAGCACTGCATAGGAGGCCCCGCTGCCGCTTCTGAGGTAGTTGAAATATTCCTGGTAGACGTAAAAGCTCGCGGTCTTGGTGCTGTCCGCGGGGCCTCCGCCGGTCATCACGTAGATGATGTCGAAGACGCGGAAGGCCTCGATGGTTCGCAGCACCATGACGACCATTAATGGACCGGCGATCCAGGGCAGGGTGATCGAGCGGAACCGTTTCCACGGACCGGCGCCTTCGATGGCTGCCGCCTTGTTGAGGTCACCGGGCACTGTCTGCAGGGCGGCCAGTGCAACATAGGCAACCAGCGGAAAGTTCTTCCAGACATCTGCCAGGATGACCATGTTCATGGCGGTCGCCGGATCGCCGATCCAACTGCGGTAATCGGAAATGAGGCCCAACTGGAACAGCAGGGAGTTCAGCGCGCCATAATCAGGGTGATAGATCAAGCGCCAGGCAACGGCGTTGACGATGGTCGGCACCGCCCAGGGCAGGATGATCAGAGCCCGAAGCAGCGTCCGGCCGCGGAATTCCTGGTTGAGCAGCACGGCAACCGCGACACCGAGAATGCCTTCCAGACCCACCGAGACGATTGTGAAGTAAAGCGTCCTGAAGAGGGCGTCCTGAAAATCCGGGTCGGTAAGCGCGTAGACGTAGTTTTCCAGGCCGATGAAATGCACCGGCTCGGGAAGAGCGGAAATGCGCGTGTCGGTGAAGCTCAGCCACAGTGTGTTGGCAAGCGGTATCAGCGTGACCAGCGCAAGCAAAGCCAGGGCCGGCGCCAGAAGGATCCATTTTTCACGTTTCTGGCGTCGGCCATGCATGGTCAGTCTCCCGTCAGTCGCAAACTTAGCGGATGCGCTTGACGCGGTCTGCGGCAGCTTCCAGCGCTTCATCCACGCTTGCCTGGCCGAGCAGGACCTGATGGATGTTCTTCTGGAGAATGTCGGAGACTTCGGTGTAGGACGGCACCAGCGGACGCGGATACATGACAGCGATGGATTCTTTCGCCGCCGCGATCAGGTCTTCCTGGCCTTCGATCACCTTCGGTTCGGAATAGGACGCCTTCCAGATCGGCAGGCTGAGCTTGGCATAGTTGTCCTGAACGTCCTTCTGGGTCAGGAAGGAGATATAGGCCCAGGCTTCATCCGCATGCGGGCTGTTGGCGGGAATGCCGAGACCCATGGAGCCGTTGACGCTGGAGGCGGTTGACTTGCCTTCGACGCCTGGTGCGGGAGCTACCTTCACCTTGCCGGCGACCTTGCTTTCCTTCGGATCGTTGGCAAGGGCGTTCATGTAGGTCCAGTTGAGGGCAAACGCCGCTTCGCCGTTGGAGAACACCCGGCGGACGTCTTCTTCGAAATATTCGCGTGAAGACGGGTTGCTCAGGCCTTCGTCCAGCGTTGCCTTCATGAAGGAAACGGCATCCTTGGCACCGCCTGCGGTAAAGGCCGGCTGGCCTTCATCGAAGAACGCGCCGTCATTGGCCGCCGTCAGGGTGGTAAAGTCGCAGATCATCGCCTCGGACTGGGACCAGCTCCAGACCAGCGGATATTCGACAATGCCCTTGTCCTTGATCTGCTTGGCCTGTTCCGCCAGTTCGGCCCAGGTCTTGGGCGGGGTGGAAATGCCAGCCTCTGCCAGCATGTCGGCATTGTAGAAGAGGTATTTCGTGTCGAGGATCCAGGGCATGCCATAGCGCTTGCCGTCATATTCGACGGTCGTCCAGGCGCCATCGAAAACCTTGTCGGTATAGTCGGCCGGAATGCGGTCGGTGACATCCTGCAGGAAGCCGCGCGTTGCGAATTCGGCCGGCCAGATCACGTCGAACAGGACAACGTCATACCCGTCATCGCCCGCACCTGCCGCTGCAATGATCTTGTCGTGCAAGGCTTCATAGGGAACGAATTCGAGCGCAACCGTGACGCCGGGATTTGCTTCCTCGAACTTGGCGGTCATCGACTTGATGTCGTCTTCGCTATAAGCCGCCTGGCTCATGAAAAGTGCATTCAGTGTGGTGTCGGCCAATGCCGTCGTGGTCATGGCCAGGGTCGCGAAGGCGGACCCCAAAATCAACTTTCCAAACGTGTTCATCTCGCCCTCCGGTTTTTGTGTAGGCAAAGCATCCTATGTTCGGTTTTTTTATTTTGTCAAATTGATAGAAAAAATAATTTCTGGTCTATTGGCGCCATGAACGACAGTGCTCCGATCCCCGCATCCTTCCGGACCAGCGGCACAAACCTGACCCGCGCCAAGACGCATAATCACCGCGTGGTGCTGGAAGTCATCCGCACGCGCGGTCCGATCGGTCGCTCGGAAATATCTGAAATCACGTCGCTTTCCCGCCAGACGGTGCAGAATATCGTCGGTGAGCTGGAAAGCCGCGGCATTGTCGAGATGCATGCCCAGAAGGCCCGGGGCCGCGGACATCCGGGCATGACGGTGCAGCTCAAACCCGATCATGCCTACAGTCTCGGGTTTCATGTCGATCGTCTGTCTGTCACGGCGATTGCCTGCGATCTTCTGGGCAGCATCGTCTGGCAGTCGGCCGCCCACATGGCCGCTGCCACGCCCAAGGCAGCCAACAGCCGGATCCTGTCGATGGCAGAGGAATTCCGCGCTGCTCATCCCGGTATGGCCAAGTGTCTGTTCGGCGTCGGTCTTGCTGCTCCCGGTCCTTTCGAAACCGGATCGCAGACCTCCAGCGGCACCGATGCCACCACATTTTCGGATTTCGGCTCGCCGGAAAATCTCGCACAGCTTCAGTCGGCGATCGGCTTGCCGGTGGTCCTTCAGAACGATGCGTCGGCCGCCGCGCTGGGCGAGCATGTTTACGGGATCGGCCGCAGCTTCAACAGCTTTGCCTTCATCCAGTTCGGCATGGGGCTTGGCGCTGGCTTCGTCCTGAACGGGGCGCTCTATCCGGGTGCGACGAAAAACGCCGGCGAAATCGGGCACGTTGTGATCGACCCGACAGGCCCGGCCTGTTCCTGCGGCAACGCCGGCTGCCTGGAGCGGTATCTGTCACTCAACGCGCTGTGCGAAAGGCTTGGCCTTGAGCCGACGGAACCAGGCTCCGTTGGACGGATCGAAGCCTTGTTCGCCGAAGGAGATCCGGCGGTCCTCGGCTGGATAGCCGAAGTCGCGCCGCTCATGCGCCAGATGATCAACATGATCGAGATGATGCTCGACCCGGAAGCGCTGATCCTGGGCGGCATCATTCGTCCGGACTTCCTCCAGGCGCTGCTCGACAGTGCCTCCCCGCTTCCTCGCCGTCTCGACGGTTCGCTTGAAGAAGACAGGATCCGCATCGGTACGTCCGGTGCAACAGCTGTCGCCCTCGGTGCGACGGCCGCCGCTGTCGATGCGCTCTACGCCCCCTCGGTTTCGCACCTGCTGCTGTGAAGCCACATCTCTCGCACGTAACCGAAAAGCAACCCTCATGCTGAGGAGGACCGCTAGGTCCGTCTCGAAGCATGGGCGGCATATCCCGAGCAAGCAGCCCATCCTTCGAGACAGCGCTTCGCGCTTCCTCAGGATGAGGGGAGGAAGAGGTGCCGCATTGAAGATTGTCACCCCGGACAAGCGCAGCGCAGATCCGGGGTCCACTCTCAGCGCCGCTTGCCGAAGTGGTCGGATGTCTACAAGAGACTTCGCTCCAAACCGAATCTCTGGCAACGAGTAGGCCTCCGGTCTTCCTTCGGTCGCCCGGGCTGACAACCGAGATACCGGCAAAACTGAGCCAGCTAGGACTGGTTACCTTGCCGGAATGAGGATGCGCGGTCAGTCTGCCCCTAACTCAGCCCCAGCATCTTCCGGATCTGCTCCTGGTCGGTCTCGCCGCCGGCGAAGTCGTCGAAGGCCTTGTCGGTGACTTCGATGATGTGGTGCTCGATGAAGGGTGCCCCTTCGGCAGCACCCTGTTCGGGTGACTTCAGGCAGCATTCCCATTCCAGAACGGCCCAACTGTCATAGCCATGTTGGGCAAGCTTGGAGAAGATGCCGGAAAAATCCACCTGGCCATCACCCAGGGACCGGAACCGGCCCGCGCGGTTGACCCAGCCCTGATAGCCGGAATAGACGCCCTGGCGGCCGTCCGGATTGAACTCGGCATCCTTCACGTGATAGGCGCAGATGCGCTCGTGATAGATGTCGATGAACGCCAGATAGTCGAGCTGCTGCAGCAGGAAGTGCGACGGATCGTAGTTGATCTGGCAGCGCGTGTGACCGCCGAGCGCCTCCAGGAACATCTCGAACGTGGCGCCGTCGAAGACGTCCTCGCCGGGATGGATTTCATAGCCGACATCGACACCGTTTTCGTCATAGACATCAAGGATCGGTTTCCAGCGCGCCGCCAGTTCCTTGAAGGCTTCCTCGATCAGCCCCGCAGGCCGTTGCGGCCAGGGGTAGAGATAGGGAAACGCCAGCGAACCGGTGAAGCTGACGGAAGCAGTGAGGCCAAGCCGCTTGCTGGCGATCGCCGCCTTTTTCATCTGGTCGACCGCCCAGGCCTGCCGGGCCTTCGGATTGCCGTGCACTTGGGATGGTGCAAAGCCGTCAAAGGCCAGGTCATAGGCGGGGTGAACCGCCACGAGCTGGCCCTGCAGATGGGTCGAAAGCTCGGTAATCTCGACGCCGGCGTCCGCGCAGATGCCTTTGACCTCGTCGCAATAGGTTTCGCTTTCGGCGGCCTTGTCGAGGTCGAACAGGCGACTGTCGAAAGTCGGGATCTGTATGCCCTTGTAGCCGAGATCCGCGGCCCATTTGGCGATTGCGGGAAGCGAATTGAACGGAGCGTCGTCTCCGGCAAACTGGGCCAGGAAAATCGCGGGCCCCTTGATCAGTCCAGCCATGAATATCTCCTTAGAGTGTGAGCTCACGTGCCTTCCGGTGCGTATGAAAACCTGCTGAAATCGGCGGTCTTGCCTTGCCCGGATATGTCGAAGGCCAGCATACCTACAAAGGCACCGGTAAAGGAGCCGTGCTCACCGCGCCCGCCTTCATCCGAGATCACGCTGGCATCGAGATCCGGTCCGAAGGGCGTCCAGTCGCGGCCTTGCTGGCGCCAGAAGAATTGCTGGCGGGCACCATCAACCTCAACGGCAAGCTCGACCGGTCCGTCGCCAAGCGCGACAGGGTCTGCCGGAAATGACATGCGTCCATCCGGCCAGTCGCCGGGGCAGGAAAGCAGCGTCAGGCAACGGCCGAGCTGTCCCGTCCAGCTCACGGCCAGAAAATGGAACTTGTGCCGGTTGTAATAGGTCGTCAGTCCGGCGGCCTGCTGGTAGGTCGTTGGCGCAAAGTCGGTGAGCGTGGTTTCCACCCGGTAGCTGAGGTGCTCCTGCCGCCGGGCAACCAGCGACTGCTCGTACCAGCTGCCGATGCTTTCCCGTCCGGTTAGCCGCAAGGCCGTGCCCGTGAGGGAAAATAGCCGCTCCGGATAAGGCGTGCGCAGCCACTGGAACTCGGGCGGCAGGACTTCGCCAGTGAAAGTGCGGTCCACCCGTTGAGGGGGGCGAGGTTCTGTCGCCGTCAGACCCGGCACCTCAACCTTCGGAACCATGCCGCCGTCTTCCAGGTAAAGCCAGCCGTCCTCCCGCCATTCGCACTTCTGGATCGCGGTCTCCCGTCCCAGAGGCGAGAACCGTCCGGGCAGGGGCCGGGAACACAGATGGGTGTGGTAGACGTCGCCATCCGGCGTTTCGACAATCTGGCCGTGACCGGCCCGTTGCAGCGGCGCGACCGGATCGTCCTTGGCGGTGATGAGGTGGGTTTGCGGGTGAAGCTCGTACGGCCCGTCGATGGACCGTGACCGGGCCATGGTAACGGCGTGCCCGTAGCCAGTGCCGCCTTCGGCGACCGTCAGGTAGTACCAGCCGCCGCGCTTGTGAAGATGTGGACCTTCCGTCAAACCGTGCGGGCTTCCGGAAAAGATCCTGCGGATTTCGCCTTTCAGGCCTTCCGTTTCCGACCATTCCTGCAGCAGGATGCCGTCGAAGGCCGGATGGCGCGGATGCCCGCCGACGGAATTTGAAATGTGGTTCCATTGCAGGACGAGGAACCATTTGCGGCCATCGTCGTCGTGAAACAGCGACGGATCGAACCCGTGTGAGCTGACGTAGATCGGGTCACTCCACGGCCCCTCGATGGAAGGGGCCGTGACGATGTAGTTATGCGCGTCCTTGAAATTCCCATCCAGCCGTTTGACGTCCGTATAGACCAGCCAGAACCGTCCGTCCGCGTAGGAAAGACACGGTGCCCAGATGCCGCCGCTGTCCGGATTGCCGCGCATGTCGAGCTGGCTTGCACGGCTGAGCGGCCGGCAGGCCAGATCCCAGTTGACCAGGTCTTTCGACCGGTGAATCTGGACGCCCGGATACCATTCGAAGGTCGAGGTGGCGATGAAATAATCATCGCCCGCACGGCAGATCGAGGGATCCGGGTTGAACCCCGGCAGGATGGGATTTCGGATCATTTCCGGCTGGGTCCTTTCCGTTCAGCCGAGGCCGCCCACAGGTTGATGTCCGCCTCGCGGGTGGTTTCCTCGATCAGCTTCAGCTCTTCGTCGGAAAACTGGAGATTGGCGACAGCCCCGACGCAGTCCTTTACCTGGCTGCCCCGGCTCGCACCGATCAGGGCCGTCGTGACCCGGCCTTTGCGCAGCACCCACGCCAGGGCCATCTGCGCCAGCGTCTGGCCGCGCTTTTCGGCAATGTCGTTGAGTGCCCGGATGGTGGCGAGGTTGTCTTCGCTCAGGAACTGGGTCTTCAGCGATTTGCCCTGGTTCGCCCGGCTGTCTTCCGGAATACCCTTCAGATATTTGCTGGTCAGCATGCCCTGGGCCAGCGGCGAAAAGGCAATGGAACCGATGCCGAGGTCGTCGAGAGTATCCAGAAGACCGTCTTCCTCGACCCAGCGGTTGATCATGGAATAGCTCGGCTGATGGATCAGGCACGGTGTGCCCAGCTCCTTCAGGATGGCGGCGGCTTCCCGTGTCCGTTTGGAATTATAGGACGAGATGCCGACATAAAGCGCCCGTCCGGACCGCACGATGTGGTCGAGGGCCATCATGGTCTCTTCCAGCGGTGTGTCCGGGTCGAAGCGGTGCGAATAGAAGATATCGACATAGTCGAGCCCCATCCGCTTCAAGGACTGGTCGCAGGACGCGATCAGGTATTTGCGGCTTCCCCACTCGCCATACGGCCCGGGCCACATCTCATAACCCGCCTTGGACGAAATGATCATCTCGTCCCGGTAAGGCGCAAAATCCGTCCGCAGCAGTTCACCGAAGGCGGTTTCCGCCGAACCCGGCTTGGGGCCGTAATTGTTGGCAAGATCGAAATGGGTGATGCCGAGATCGAAGGCGGTCCGGGCAATCTCCCGTTTCTTGTCGAGCGGCGTATCGTCACCGAAATTGTGCCAAAGGCCGAGCGAGATCACCGGCAGTTTCAGGCCGGATTTCCCGCATCGGCGGTATTCCATGGTGTCGTAGCGCGTTTCCGCTGCTGTCCAGGTCATAGGCTATCCCGTTATACTAAAAGGCCTTTTGCCGCCTGCGGGTCCAGGGCTTCCGGGCGCTCGCAGGTGGTTTTGATGTCAATGAAAGTCCCACTCTCGCCGGAAGCGAGAATCGACGTCATCACATCGACAACATGCAGAGCAAATTCCAAAGAGCAACGGTGCGGCCGATTTTCCAGGATGGCGAGGGCCATATCGGCCAGGCCCGCCGTGCGGTAATTGGCGTGGCCACGGTCGTTTGATTTGGAGAACGGGTGGTTCCAGGCTTCCGACAGGGTCACGAAACTGCCCTTGTCCGTCATGCGCACTTCACCACCGAAGAAATTCGGATCCGGCACATGCAGCGTGCCGGAGCGGCCGTAAAGCTCTATGTTGGAATGGCCGTGCTGCCACACGTCCCAGCTGGCGCAATAGGTGATCTGGGCACCGGACTGGAACTGCATCACTGCGTGGATGGTCGTCGGTGTTTCCACCTTGATCTTTTCTCCGTTGCGCGGCTCGGAGGTGATGGTGCGATATTCAGATCCGGCGGAACTCATTGCACAGACCCGCTTCACCGGTCCAAGTAGCTGCACCAGGTTGGAAACGTAGTAAGGCCCGAGATCGAGGATCGGGCCACCACCCGCCTGGAAGAAGAAGTCCGGGTTCGGGTGCCACATTTCCATGCCCGGGCTCTGTACGAAACAGGTGCCTGACGTCACCTTGCCGATGGCGTCACTGTCGATCAGGTGCCGGGCAAGCTGGTGTGCTCCGCCCAGGAAGGTGTCGGGGGCCGACCCGACCCTGAGGCCTTTTTCCTTCGCAATCGCGGCAAGGGATTCGCCCTCTTCCAGGCTAAGCACGAACGGCTTTTCCGAATAGACATGCTTGCCGGCTTCCAGAACGCGTCTGGAGACTTCGTAGTGAACGGCCGGAACCGTCAGGTTGACGATGATGTCGATATCGCTTGCCGCCAGCAGGCCGTCGACGGTTTCGGCTCTCAGGCCGAATTCCTCGGCACGTGCTTTTGCGGCAGCTTCATAGATGTCGGCGCAGGCGCGCACCTCGATGCCCTTGAAGAGCGGAGAAAGGCGCATGTAGGCGGCCGAAATGTTTCCGCATCCGAGGATGCCGATGCCAAGTGTCTTGCTCATGGGGTTACCTCAGTAGGTGCGGAAGGCCGCAACGGAGCGGGTGGCGAAACGGTCGAAGTCGGAAGGCTTGTCGTGTTCCATGACGAAGAGATCGACCCCGACGCCGCGAAGCGCCGACATGATGCCTTTCCAGTCCATGGTGCCCTGGCCGACGTCCGCCCAACCGTCCTCGTGGGCACATTCGCCCTCCGGTGCGATGTCCTTCACGTGGGCCGTGGTGATGCGGCTGGCGTATTTCTCGATCCAGTCGAGCGGGTCCTGATTGCCGCGCACGATCCAGGCAATATCGGCTTCCCATTCGATGGAAGGGGCGGCCTCCATCAGGATGTCCATCGGCAGGCGGCCATCGGCGCAGGCATTGAATTCGAAATCATGGTTATGCCAACCGAACCGCAGGCCGGCATCGCGGATCTTTTGACCGATGGCTTCCAGCCGCTCGGCGATGGACTGCCACATGGCCGCATCCGGAACGCGTTGCTCGGGCGGCACGGCGGGAACGAAGATCCGTTCCATGCCAAGGGTCCGGGCAGTGCTGATCACCTTGGCGAGGTCGTCTTCGAACTGCTCCATCGGAAAGAAATGGCCCGACGGCATCTTGAGGCCCTGGGCGTCGAGCATGTCGCGAAAGGCTGCCGGGTTCTCGTAGTTTCCGCCGAACCCCTCGACCTGGGTATAGCCGAGGTCCGCAAGCCGCTTGAGAACGCCGTCCCATGGGGTGAATTCGCGGGCTGAATAGAGCTGGAATGAAATATCCATCTTGATTGTCCTGAAGTGGTTAAGGACCGGCCTAGAGCCGGGATTCCGAGGTTTTGTCGAAAAGATTGGCGCGGGCGGGATCGAACCCGACCGTGATTGCGTCGCCGTGCCGGATGTTCGCCTGGCCGTCCATGCGCACCCACAGCGTCTGGTCGCCGGTGGTAAAGCGGACAAGCGTGTCCGAACCGAGCGGCTCCACCAGTTCCACCTGCCCATCCAACCGCACGAGCGCGGTGTCTGCTTCCGCGCCGCTGACCATGTGTTCCGGACGGATGCCGAACCAGGCTGCGCCTGCTGCAGGAGGGCCGTTCTGGAAGGTGTATCCGTCAAGCGAGAAGGTCTTTCCGCCTGACGCGAACCGGTAATTTCCGCCGGTTTCTTCCAGCTCTCCTTCAAAGAAATTCATGGTCGGCGAACCGATGAACTCGGCCACATACTTGTTGGCCGGCCGGTTGTAGATCTCGTTGGGGGAGGCCAGCTGCAGGATCTGGCCACCACGCATGATGGCAATCCGGTCGGCCAGCGTCATGGCCTCGATCTGGTCGTGGGTGACGTAGATCATGGTGTTGGACAGCTTCTGGTGCAGCTGCTTGATCTCGACCCGCAGGTCCGCCCGCAGCTTGGCGTCCAGGTTCGACAGCGGTTCGTCGAACAGGAAAACGTCGGCATCGCGCACCAGAGCCCGGCCGATGGCGGCACGCTGGCGCTGGCCACCGGAAAGGGCGGCCGGCTTGCGGTTGAGCAGCGGTTCGATCTGCAGGACCTTTGCGGCCCGGTTCACCCGCTCCTGGATTTCCGCCTTGGGCAGGCCCGCGTTCTTCAGGCCGAAGCTCAGGTTGCCGGCGACGGTCATCTGCGGGTAGAGCGCATAGGACTGGAACACCATGCCGATGCCACGCTGGGAAGGCTCCGCCCAGGTCACGTTGCGCCCGCCGATGAAGATCTGCCCGCCGGTCACGTCCAGCAGCCCGGCAATGCAGTTCAAAAGGGTTGATTTTCCGCAGCCCGAAGAGCCGAGCAGCACGAGAAACTCACCCTGGCCGACATCGAGGTTGAGATCCTTCAGAACATCCAGGCTTCCGAAACTCAGGGAAAGGTTCTTGATGGAGATACTTGGTTCCATGGGTCGTCTCGTTAGCCTTTCACCGCACCGGCGGCGATGCCGCGCACGAAGAGTTTTCCGGAGATGAAGTAGATGGTGAGGGGTACGAGGCCGGTCAGAATGGTCGCGGCCATGTTGACGTTGTATTCCTTCACCCCTTGCGTGGAATTGACGATGTTGTTGAGCTGCACCGTCATCGGATAGAGGTCCGGCTTGGTGTAGATCACGCCGAACAGGAAGTCGTTCCAGATGCCGGTCACCTGCAGGATCATGGCGACAACGAAGATCGGCAGGCTCATCGGCACCATGATCTGGAAGTAGATTGCCCAGAACCCGGCCCCGTCCACGCGCGCCGCCTTGAACAGTTCCTGCGGCACGGAGGCGAAATAGTTGCGGAACAGCAGTGTCAGGATGGGCATGCCGAAGATTGTGTGCACGATCACCAGCCCGGTCAGGCTGCCGTAAAGGCCGATTTCCCGCAGCATGATCACGATCGGATAGATCATCACCTGGTAGGGAATGA
The DNA here is from genome assembly GCF_009363335.1 of Labrenzia sp. THAF191a. Lineage (GTDB taxonomy): Bacteria > Pseudomonadota > Alphaproteobacteria > Rhizobiales > Stappiaceae > Roseibium > Roseibium algicola. The sequence continues at coordinate 1,069,560 of NZ_CP045333.1, read as the reverse complement.
AGGCTCCGACGATCAGGATCGTGAAGAAGGTTTCCGAGCCCTTGAAGCGCCAGTTGGCAAGCGCATATCCGTTTACCGAGGCAATCACGATCGACAGGATCACGGACGGGATCAGGATCTTGACCGAATTGAAGAAGCCGCGTGACAGGCCATCGCAGTTGAGGCCGGTGCAGGCTTCCGCCCAGGCCTTCACCCAGGGCTGGAAGGTGATCTCCACGGGCGGTGAAAAGATGTTGCCAAGCCGGATCTCCGGCATGCCCTTCAGCGAGGTGACGATCATCACGTAAAGCGGCAGCAGGTAATAGAGGCAGACGACGATCAGCGTGCCGTAGATCAGGATGTTCCTGCGGGACAGCGCCTTGCGTGGCTTGCGGCCGGCGGGGCCTTCGACCATCCGGCTGCCGGATGGCGTGCCGTCGCCGTGGCGGAGCGCCCGGTCGGGGCCGGCTTCGGCCGGGCCGGTATCGTATTTCATCGAGCCTTTGAGCAGGTGAGGCGTCTTGGTCATTTGCGCTTGCCTCCGAACTCGAGATAGGCCCAGGGCACGACGATAATGACGACCGTCAGCAGCATCATGGTGGAGGCGGCAAAGCCCTGGCCGAGGTTCTGCGACAGGAACATGGCGTCATAGACGTATTTGGCCGGAACTTCGGAGGAAATGCCGGGCCCCCCGCCGGTCTGGGCGACGACCAGGTCGTAGACCTTGATGATGCCGGAGGCGATCAGCACGATTGCGGTGATGAAGATGCCGCGCATCATCGGAATGACGATGAAGAGATAGGTCTTCCACATCGGGATGCCGTCGATCTTGGCGGCCTTCCAGATGTCCTCGTCAATCCCCCGAAGACCTGCCAGCATCAGGCACATGATCAGCCCGGTTCCCTGCCAAAGGCCGGCGATGAGGATGCCATAGATGACGATCTCGGGATTGTAGAGCGGGTCGAAATTGAAACTCTCCCAACCGAGGCTGCGCACCACGTGCTGGATGCCGAAGTCGGGATTGAGAATCCACTGCCATGCCAGTCCCGTGACGATGAAGCTGAGCGCGAAGGGATAGAGCAGGATTGTTCTGAACGTGTCCTCGAACCGAATCTTCTGGTCGAGCAGGGCCGCCAGCATGAAGCCGATCAGCAGCGAGAAAATCAGCGAGAAAGCTCCGTAGATGGCCAGGTTCTCGATGGAGATCAGCCACTTGCTGCTGCTCCACAGCCGGTCGTACTGGGCAAGACCGACGAATTTCTCACGCGGCAGGAGCTTGGAGTTGGTGAAGGAATAAAGAACCGTCCAGGCGGTTCCGCCGATGAAGACCACCACGGCGGTGATGATCATCGGAACCGCGGCCACCTTGGCGCTGATGTTCCGATGCCACCTCGCGGGGCGCGTAGCTGCGGCCATGCCGAAAACTTCCTTGTCGAGACGTCCAGGGTGATGTCGGGCGCTCCCTGCGCGCCGGAGCGCGCAGGGCTGGAGGACGCCACCTGGCCGCTGTCCCGGTAAAGTTGGGACCGTGCGGCGCGGGCGGCGGGCCTTTTTCCGCTGTTAGTCGGCGTTGCCGACGATCGACGCGAACATCGACTGTGCGTCTTCAGCGGTCATGGACGGGTTGTTGAAGAACTCGACGAAGAGGTCGTTCACCTGGGTCAGGCTGTCGGCGGACATCAACTGGTCCGGAGACTGGATGACATTGCCTTTGGCCAGGATGTCGAGGCCCTTCTTCATGCAGTCGTTTGCAGCCGCCAGATCGACGTCGCCACGCACTGGCAGCGAGCCTTTCTTCAGGTTGAAGGCAACCTGGGCTTCCGGGGAAAGCATGACCTTTGCCAGTTCGCCCTGGGCTTCGGTGATGGCCGGGTCGTCCACTTTCGGGAAGTAGAACGCGTCGCCGCCGGTCATGATGACCTCGTTGACGCCAAGGCCGGGCAGGCAGGTGTAGTCCTCGCCGGCAACCTGGTTGGCGACCTGGAACTCACCCTGCGCCCAGTCACCCATGATCTGGCCCGCGGCCTTGCCGGTGATGACCATGGTGGTGGCATCGTTCCAGCCCTGGACGTTGGAGTCCTTGGACATGTCGCGAGCAGTCGCGGCAGCCTGGAAGACCTTTGCCATTTCCTCGCTACCGGCAAGCTCTGCATCCTTCTCGCCGAAGATCTTCGTATAGGCCTCGGGTCCGGCGAGTGCGGTGAGAAGCACCTGGAACGCCAGTGTCGTCTGCCAGGGCTGCTGCCCCATGGCCAGCGGCACGATGCCCGCCTCCTGAAGCTTGGGTGCTGCGGCAGCGTATTCGTCCCAGTTGGTCGGAACCGCCAGGCCGTTGTCCTCGAACACCTTGTTGTTCAGCCAGAGCCACTGCTGCGAATGAATGTTGACCGGAACGCAATAGATGCGGCCATCCAGCGTGCAGCTGTCGAGCAGACTGGAGGGATGGATGACTTCTTTCCAGTTGCCTTCCTCTGCAATGTCCGTGAGGTCGCGCATCAGGCCGGCTTCCACCAGTTCCTCTGCCTGGCGGCCATGGTTGAACTGCGTTGCACCCATCGGGTCGCCACCGGTGATACGGCTGATCATGATCGGGCGGGCTGTGCCGCCGGAACCGGCAATCGCACCGTCAACCCACTTGTTGCCGGTCGCGTCGAATGCCTTTGCGAATTCGGCAACCGCAGCCGCTTCGCCGCCTGAAGTCCACCAGTGGGTGACTTCCAGATCGGTCGCATTCGCGGCCGTTGCTGCACAAAGGGCGGTCGTTGCTGCAAAAACTGCACGTAGTGCTTTCATCATTTCCTCCCATCGAACGTGAACTGTCCGATTGTCCTCACCATGCGGCCTCCACCGCATTTTGTAATCGATTACATTTTATTGTATGCTATATGTAATCGATTACATTCATCATTCTCGGGAAACGGTCTTGTGTCAACCCGGAATGTCGGATCAGACAGTTTCGAGGACGAACCGGCCGTCATGGCGGCAGGCGCCCAGGCTCAAAAAAGAGAAATACCGGAGAAGGCCTTGGCCCAGAAAATAGCACGAATTCAAGATGTTGCCAAAGAGGCGGGCGTATCGACCGCAACAGTCAGCCGGGCGCTGAGCAATCCTGAACTTTTGACAGAGGCAACCCGCGACATCGTCTTCGCGGCGATCCGCTCTACCGGTTACCGGGTCAACCGTGCAGCGCGTAACCTGCGCACCCAGCAGGCCGGAGCCATCCTGGTTCTGGTGCCAAACCTCGGCAATCCGTTCTTTTCCCAGATCCTGGCCGGGATAAGTGCATCCTTCGGCAACCGTGACTATTCCGTCCTGATCGCCGATACCAAGGACCATGCGACCAGTGGCAAACACGTGGTCGACTACTTTCTGGACGCCCAGATCGACGGCATGATCTGTCTGGACGGAGCAATCTCCCACCAGGAATTGCAGCTGTTCGAAGACAACGGCGTCTCCGGCAAGATCGTCTTTGCATGTGAATGGGCGCACGACGTCGCGTTGCCTTCCGTGCGCAGTGACAACGTTCGCGGGGCGCAACTGGCCGTCCGGCACCTGTATGACCTTGGCCATCGCAAGATTGCCCATATCACGGGTCCGCAGGAAAATGTTCTGACGCATGCCCGGCGCGAAGGCATGCTGGCCGAACGTGCAAGGCTGGAGCTGCCTGCCCGGGAGGAATGGATCATCCGGGGCGACTTTTCCCTGGAATCCGGCCGGATGGCAGGTGAGAGGATCCTGGAGATGAACGATCGGCCAACAGCGGTTTTCTGTGCGTCGGACCAGGTTGCCTTCGGGCTGATCTCGACCCTGACCGCAAACGGTGTCCGCGTTCCGGAGGATATTTCCGTCGTCGGGTTCGATGATATCGAGCTGTCGGAGTTTTATGTCCCGGCACTTACAACCATTCGGCAGGACCGGCGCGCGCTTGGTGCCAGGGCAGTTTCCCTCCTGCTGGATTGTATTGACGTTGCGCACACCAGGTCAGACGTCGAGATGGAACCGGTGATGGTTGATGTAGAGCTGATAGTGAGGGCCAGCGCCGCGCCGCTGGTTTGTTGAATAGCGGCCCTGTTGCCCACCGCTGACAGGGTCGAAAATCCAACCGGCAAGTTTTGCGCAAGCATGAGGTTGTAAATTTTCTCGCTACCCGAATTAGATGTAAGCGTTGATCAGCAGTGAATCTACCCTGCAGCATAAATCATGCAACTTGATGTTTGCGCGAAAAGAAAATCTAAGGTTGTATCGAATACATCTTTCTTGGTGGTAGTCAGGTCATGTTTACCGGTCAATTTATTGGGTGAACAAATTTGCTAAGTCGGTAAATTATTCCTACTAGGAAAATATTGCCCAAATCAGATCGAATTTTAATTTCAGGATTATTTTGCTTTTATTTCATTACTTTAATTAGACTACACATTTATTGTAATTTATCGCGGGGGTTTAGCGTTTAATTAACTTGAATATGTCACTCTAGATAGTACCGTCAATTTTTGGGTGATAAAAATGCGTAGTTTGGCTTTTGCCTTGGCATTGTCCCTTTGCACTTTTTTCTTACACACTGAAGTTTCGTCGGCACAGGGCCCGCTAAAAGTAGTAGGCACGGGTGATGGCCTTGAAATGCTTCAGGAAATTGGTGCGGGCTTTGTCGAGAATCGTCCCGATATCAATCTTGAAATTCCACCGAGCATTGGCTCGGGTGGCGGTATCGCTGCCGTCAGCTCCGGCACGGAGCGGTTGGGCCGGGTCGCGCGTCCCTTGAAGGACAGCGAGGTGGAATATGGCCTCGTTTACCTGCCGATTGCAAAAATCCCCAGCGCAATCTTCACGCATCCGTCCACCGGTATCGATGCTTTGACCAGTGAAGAACTCGTCAAATTGTATACCGGTGAAATAGCCAACTGGTCTGAACTAGGCGGTGCCGATCTGCGTGTCCGCCTCGTCCGCCGCGAAGACGCGGACAGCACCTTGCAGGTTTTGAAATCGTCGATGCCGGGCTGGGCGGATATGGAGTTCTCGCCGCGCTCGAAAACGGCCCTTACCACCCAGGAAGCAATTTCCAGCGCGCGCGAAGTCGAAGGCGCGATTGCTTTCGGTCCTTATTCGAAGCCGCTTGAAGACGGACTGTCGGTCCTCAAGATCGATGGTCACCATCCGACTGATCCGGGGTACCCGAGTTCGGTAACCCTCGCCTTGATCTACAAGGAAGGCACGCTGGACGATGAGATGAAGGCCTTCATCGACTACGCCCAGTCGGGTCAGGCTCACACATTGATCAGTAACTACGGTGGCGTACCCGTCGGTAGATAACCCAATTGGTCCACATGATCCGTCACTCGTCCCTTCTCTGGCATTATACATACGGCGCCGTTTTCACGGCGGTGTGTGCATTTGCCGGTCTTATCGGACTGGTGGCTTTCCAGCTTGAAGACAGCATGCAGCGTCAGGAGGCCGAGCTTCTGGAGCTTTCCCGCGCGCGTCTTGTGGAAACCCTGTCCGCCGACGTGAAGCTTGCCGGGACCCGTATGGAGTTCCTGTTTCAGGACAGGCTTCGGCGCATAAATGCGTTGTCGGAGAGGGTGGATACCGCCAAGGCCGTTGAGTCACGCAATGTCGTGGCCATGTCGGAACTGCTCGGCCCGGCCGCGAAACTGGCGGATGTGGACGGCATCGTCGTTCTGGATGAGGAAGGCCATGTGATCGGCGCCTCCTCCTATTCTGCGGACCTCGTCGAACTGGGGTCCAAGATGCAGGGTCTGAGCTTCTTCAACGAGGTCGCCAAGTCGCTGAAAGACAGCTTCCCGGGAGAGAAGCTGACTTACTCCGGCGTCTTGCCGAAGTCCGAAACGGGTGTCTTTGTGCCAGGCGATCGGGTCAATGAAGTGTCTCAGATCGCGTTTGTCCCGGTTTTCGATGATTTCGGCTATGTGATCGGCGGACTTGTCGCGCAACGTTGGCTGCGGCCGGAAGAGCCACTCCTGGCGGATCTGGCAAAAATCAATTCCTTCGAAATGGCGATCGTTTTCGACGACCAGATCATTTCCACGGCGAATTTCACCGGAAACTATTCGGATCTCACCCGCTCGAAAGAAACGCCGAACATCACCCTGGACGGTGAGCATGTCATCGAATGCGGTGTTCCTGTCGTTCCCATGACTGTCTGTGCGCTGACCCCCATCGCGGCGCTGACCGAAATCCAGAACAAACTGATCCGTATCGGCACCGAAGAAGAAGCAAAGCTGCTCCGGCGGCTGTTCCTGTTCGGACTGATCGCGCTGGTGGCTTTCGCTGCTGTCGCCTTTCTCATGTCGCGGCAGATTACCCGGCCGCTGACCAAGATCACGCGCGTATTGACCGGCATTGCAGCGGGCGACTTCGAAAGCAAGGTGGTTGGAACCGAGCGGCTGGACGAAGTCGGTGACATCGCCAGATCGGTCGTTTCCTTGCAGCGATCCGTCAAGGAGCGCGACGCCTTGCGCGAACGCGTGCACGAAAAGAACTCCATCCTGCGCTCTCAGGAAGCCCAGTTGCGCGAGCAGAACGTCCTCTTTGATGCTGCTCTCAACAACATGTCGCACGGTCTGTGCATGTTCGACGTCGATGGCAGGTTGATTGTTTCGAACCAGCGCTACGCCGAATTGTTCGAAGTCGAGCCGGGCAGGATAAAGTCGGGTATGACGGCTGCTCAGCTCGCAACGCTGCAGAAAGTTGATGCCGTTGAAACCGGTGACATGGCTCTGCACGATTCCAGGATGGGAGATCACAGGTATTCAGGTGGCTCGCAAAGCACCGAAATGGTGAAGATCCGCTCGGGCCGTATCGTCCTGACCACCCGCCAGCCGCTGGCGGAAGGTGGCTGGGTGGCGATATCCGAAGACATCACTGAGCGGCAGGAAGCCCGCGACCGGCTGGCGTTCCTGGCGCGTCACGACCTTCTGACACAGCTGCCAAACCGCATCGAATTCCGGGACCAGCTGGACATGCTGTTGAACCAGCAACTGGTCAAGGGCGGCGAGTTCGCCATTCTGTGCCTCGATCTGGACGAGTTCAAAACGGTCAACGACAGCCTTGGGCACCCGATTGGCGACGAACTCTTGCGGCAGGTGGCGGAGCGTCTGCGCGCCCTCATCGGCCGAAAGGACGTTGTTGTCCGCCTTGGCGGCGACGAATTTGCGATCCTCACCGGTCTGCCCTGCAGGCTTGCTGATGTCGAGGAACTGGCGCAATCGGTCATCTGGGAGATTTCCCAACCGTTCCAGATCACGGATCATGAACTCGTAATCGGCGTCAGCATCGGCATCACAATTGCCAGGGCCGACGGCACTGCAGGCGACGAACTGTTCAAGCAGGCGGACCTTGCGCTCTACCGGGCCAAGGAAGACGGTCGCAATACCTACCGCTTCTTTGAGCAGGACATGGGCACGGCCGTGAACGACCGGCGAGAGCTTATCACCGACCTCAGGACCGCGGTCGCCAATGGCGAACTGGAGCTTTATTTCCAGCCGCAATACACGCTCGTGGACGACCGGGTGTCCGGCTTCGAGGCGCTGGTGCGCTGGAACCATCCGACACGGGGCATGGTTTCTCCGGCTGATTTCATTCCGCTTGCCGAAGATACCGGCCTGATCATCCAGTTGGGCGAATGGGTGTTGAAGGAAGCATGCCGGATCGCGTCCAATTGGCCGGACCACCTCAGGATCGCGGTCAACCTGTCACCCCGGCAGCTGCGCGGCCACGCATTTGGTCCGGTGCTGATCGATGCCCTGACCCAGACGGGTCTCAAGGCCGACCGTCTCGAACTGGAAGTGACCGAAAGCGTGCTTCTGACCGATTCAGAAGATGTTCTGGATTCGCTGCGCCAGGCCAAGTCGCTGGGCGTGAAAGTGTCCATGGACGATTTCGGAACCGGCTATTCCTCGCTCAGCTACCTGCGCCGGTTCCCGTTCGACAAGATCAAGATCGACCAGTCCTTCGTCCGGTCGATGGCCTATTCGGACGATTCCATTTCCATCGTGAAAGCGGTCATCGAACTGGCCAACAATCTCAACATGACCACCACCGCCGAAGGTGTGGAGACCAAGCAGCTTCTCGACATGCTGACCGAAATCGGCTGCACGGAAGCGCAGGGCTACTACCTGGGCAGACCCATGCCTGTCGCCAGCACCGAAGAGCTGATCTATGCCGGCGAACGGTCTCTGACAACCGCCGCGCAATAGTCGGCAAGACCGCTCGCTTTCAGGAGAGGCAGGTGTAGCGCTCTGGCGTCAGCCGGCGGAAGCCGAGGTAAACGGTGCGGATGCCTTTCGGATAAGGTTTCCAGCAAGGGCCAGCAGGCCACTTTCTTCTTCCGCCACAAAAAACGGATCGGCGTAGAAGGTTGCCCCTGCGCCTAGCGCGATCTCCCGCATGGCGTCGACATGTGACGGCGCACCGGCCGAATAGACGACGTGATCGGGTGTAAGTTGTCCGACCAGTTCATGCGGGCGCGCTTTGCGCACCGTCTCGTCGTCGCCATCGCCTGCCGTCAGGGTGATCGGAATGCCTCGGCCTTGCAGCCAGCGAACCGCGTCGCGCATGTAGATCCCGTCCCGGGTTCTCGACCCGGCAATGATGCGGATTTCACGGCCGGTCTGGCCCAGGCTTGCAGCAACGGCGATCGACCAGATCGGTGCGAACCCGGTGCCGGTCGAGGTGAGCAGGATCGGGTTCTGCTGCCGCCGCAAAAACGCATTGCCGAATGGGCCTCGCAGCTTGACGGCATGTCCCTTGGCAATTTCCTTGCCCAGCTTCGACGATACGATGCTGTCCGGGTAGACCTTGATGTGAAACACAAGGACATTCTCTTCCGCATCCAGGTTGAGCGGGGTTGTCGGGCTGTAGTCGCGCGGCGGATATCCTGCAAAGGTTGCGCGCAGATACTGCCCCGGCAGCCAGGGCACGGGCCGCGCCGTCTTGACCCGAACTTCCAGGTACCCGTCCTTGATCGGCCGAATGCTTTCCACCGTTCCCTTTGTGGTCTTCACCAGCGGTACCGGGTCATAGGCGATCTCGGCATCGCCTTCCAGAACGGAAAGGCATCCGAGCACGGTGTCCTTTTCCCGGGTGCCCATGTCGTCGATCTGCCCGCTCAAAACGCGAACCCGGCAGGTTTCGCATTGGCCGGAACAGCAGTCGTGCGGGATGACGAGGCGTCCGCCGAGCCCGGCGTCGATCAGCGTGTCGCCGACATTGGCCTTGATGGCCTTCCCGTTGATGGTGACCGTACAGGTGCTTTTCGACATGGGTAATTACATCCGTTGAAAGAAACGTCCGGAAAAGACAGGAAAGGCGGGAAGGGCAGGCCTCAATTGAAGGTCAGCCGCACGGGACGGGAATGGCGGGTGTGGCGGGTCTGGTTGTGGTCGAAGGCAGAGACCCACAGGAAAAGACCGTCCGTCATGGCAAGGTCCTGGCTCTGGCCGGTATCCATGTCCCGGACGACTTCAAGCGTCCAATGGTCGTCCTGCCACCTGGACCCACCCATCAGATCTGCCCGGCTGCCGGAGTATTCACCCTCGATGAGAACTCCCGGAATAACCGTCCCGACCGGGATCTCCGCGTCCTTTTCCGGCGAGTACGGCACGCTTTCGTTTTCGAACATCCACCACTGCGACCCCTCGTCTTCGCTCACTTCGGTGGAAAGATCGATGGTGCCCATCAGTGATGTCATTTTCTGATAGTCAGCCGGAAGCCGGCGCACGCCGACGGTCCCGTGGTAGTGGGTCACGGGATCGCCGATGTAGTTGTAGACGTAGAAAGCCTTGCCTTCGTCGGCATTGTAGCCGGCGCTGTAGCGGCTCTTGCCGGCAGCCTGGGCTTCGTTCGGTTCCACCGGCGTCGCGAAATGCATGTCGTCGACGCGTCCCAGCATGCCGCCACGGGACGCTTTCCATTGCCACACATCCACCAGACTGCCGTCGGTCGTATAGTGCAGGCCGCGGTAGTTGAAGGCACCTGGTTTGTCACTCAGGGGCTTCGGGCCCATGTGGGTGGCGCCACCGCCGCCAAAGGTGTCGGTGGTGGAAAAGGCAACCGAGAACTTGTCCTCGTAGTAGGCGGTCTCGTCGGAAATGTCGGCCCGGTTGTTCAGCATGTGCCAGCCGTCTTCACGCTTGATCAGCGGATGCCGCTTCAGCGACCGGTTCTTGTCTTCCCAGCGGAAGGCAAACGCGATCTTGTCCCCCACCTGGACGGCACGTACTTCGACGGTGGATTCTCCCGTTCCGTCCAGGTTCGAGCCTTGCTGTGTCCGGATGAAAACAGGAGTGGCGTCCTGCCAGACCGGATCGTCCAGCGTGCCGTCCAGCTCCGGCAGGGTGGTGCCCTTGGCAACGACAAGACTGTCGCGTGTGCCGAAATCGAGGCTGACGGCGCCAACAAGCACGATTGCGCCCAGGGCAGTCGCCAGGGCCAGCGGGTGACGGCTCATGCCCGGGAAGCGGCGCAGCGCCTGCGGACGGAACAGCCGCAGCAACTGGGCAACGCCGCCATAGCAATAATGCAGCACCACATGGGCAACGATATAGGTCAGCACCACAAGGGCGGCCGTGTAATGCACCGTCACCCAGATGCCGCCATGACCGATATAAAGCAGGACGCCCGTCGCCGACAGGGTGAGCACTGCCCCGAACAGGATCCAGTAGGCGATGACGTTGACCGCGGCCAGGCGCAGCTTGGTGCTGGCGGGAAGCGTCAGGACAACGATCTTCTTGGAGGAAATGCGCCGTTTCAGTCGGCCAAGCGTCATGTAGGCCGCATAGGCAAAGATAACTGCCAGAACGAATATCGCCGACACATAGTGCCAGGTCCAGATTTCACCCTGTGGCAGGATCGGTTCGAAAAGCTTGGAGAACCAGGCGTGTTCCGCATCCGCCGACAGGCGCATGCCGGTGACCAGGCTGGTCACGATCGCCACAACCAGTGTCCAGTGCAGGAGGATCGTGCCGATGTCGCTGCGCACCGGAGGGCTGCGGTCCTCGGGTCTTTTCGCCGCGCTATCTGCGTCAGTGGCGTGCCGGCCTGTTTGGGATTTCTTGGATGACTTGGACGATGAAGGCAGTTCCAGGGCGTGATCAGTCACTTGGTCCGTCAACTTTTCCTCCAGGGCCGCCAGCAATGCGACCGGGTTACCGGCATAGGTTGTGCAACCGGATGTCGGGAAATTTCAAAGCGCTTTGCCTAAAAAATATCACATTTTAACAAAAGTGAAGAAAAAATGGCGAATACAACTGACCTTAAACCTATCCGGGTGGTTTTGCGCATGCTTAAAAATCTTCCTCTTGGGAAAAAATTCAGATGACTGAAGATCAACAATGGCGGGAAGGCGCGTGATCGTGAAAAAGAAACGATCATGAAGAATGATCGGGAACTTGGAGAATTGATATTCCAATATATAGGTAGAATATCAGGTGGATCGTTTGAAAGTTGCTTTAAATTTGTGCAGCGCAACTGCACGTTTTCCGGAATGCTGCTTTTCCCCGGGCTTTTGCCGGAATTAAGCGGATCAGCGACGTCGGCCCGCCGCTAACGCAAGTGAAATGGGGTTGCGGCAGTGCGGGAACAGGCCTTCTGCCTCTGGCATGAGCACTTTGATGCAAGTCATACGAACGCAATCATTTCTCTCTTAACTTCATTTTGGTTGAAGCGAGTTGGGTGCCGGGCAACAGTACAGGTTGTGCGGGATCGAAAAACCCGCCTAAGATGGTTTGCGTTGCAGCAGAACGGGTTTGGCCCGATGTGAGTTAATTTCCTTCCCAAGGGGGCGTTGATGCTGGTCTCCCACACACGGATTGTCGATATCGTTGGCGATATCATTCGCATTCAGGTGTCTTCGACGAAGAGCGAGTCGGAGGGGCGCCCGTGCCTGGGTGATCTGGCACTGGTCGATTCAGGCGATGGTGCGACGTCTCTCGCACAGGTCAACAACATCGACCGGGACATGGTTTCGCTGCAGGTCAATTCCGGTACGAAGGGCCTCGCCAACAATTCGTCCGTACGCTTTCTGGGTGAGCCGGCCAAGGTCACCTATTCGGACAATATCCTGGGCCGTGTGTTCGATGGCGCGGGGCAGCCGATTGACCGGGGCCCGGATCTGTCCAGCGACCCTTCCGTCGCGATCGGCGGACCGTCCGCCAACCCGATGAAGCGCGTACTTGCCTCGCGCATGATCCGCACAGATGTGCCGATGATCGATATCTTCAACTGCCTCGTGGAAAGCCAGAAGATCCCGATCTTCTCGGTTTCCGGCGAACCCTATAACCCGTTTCTGGCACGTATCGGCATCCAGGCAGACGCCGATATCGTGGTGTTCGGCGGCCTCGGGCTGATCTTCGATGACTATGCCTTTTTCCGGCAGCAGTTCGAGGATGCGGGCGTTTTCCCGCGCACCGTCATGTTCATCAACCAGGCGTCCGATCCGGTGGTCGAGCGCCTGCAGGTTCCGGACATGGCCCTTGCGGTTGCGGAAAAATTCGCCGTTGAGGAAGGCAAGCGCGTTCTGGTGCTGCTTACCGACATGACCGCCTTCGCAGATGCCATGAAAGAAGTCTCCATTGCGATGGAGCGGGTGCCCGCCAACCGGGGTTATCCGGGCGATCTTTATTCCCAGCTGGCCCGCCGTTACGAAAAGGCCTGCGATTTCAAGGGTTCAGGCTCGGTTACCATCCTTACGGTTACGACAATGCCGGGCAATGACGTCACCCATCCGGTGCCGGACAACACAGGCTACATCACCGAAGGCCAGTTCTACCTGCACAGCGGCGTTCTGGACCCCTTCGGCTCGCTGTCACGTTTGAAACAGCATGTGATCGGCAAGGTGACGCGTGAGGATCACAACCAGATCATGAACACCATGATCCGCTTTTATTCCGGCGCGCGCGATGCGGAGCAGAAGCAGTCCATGGCGTTCGAATTGTCGGAATACGACCACCAGCTTCTGAAGTTTGGCGGCCTTTTCCGGCGGCGTTTCATGGATATCAATGTCGCAATGCCTCTGGAGGAGGCGCTCGACCTGTGCTGGCAGACGCTTGCCGAATGCTTCCAGCCGGAACAGCTGCTGATGAAGCAGGGGCTGATCGACAAGTATTTCCCGAAAAGGAAACCTGCCGGCGGGGCGTCTGACGAGGAGGCTGCCTGATGGCAAGGCTGGCCCTCAACAAGTCGTCTCTGGCCCGGGAAAGCGGACAGCTCTCGGAATACAAGCGCTTCCTGCCGTCTCTTGAGCTGAAGAGGCTTCAGATCATGGCCGAGCGCGCCAAGGCGAAGGAAGCAGCCGTCCGCCTGGAGGCGGAGTATGAGGAGCGATTCAACGCTCTTGCGCGGTCTCTGCCGATGATGGCCAACAAGCATGTCCCGCTGGAAGGGCTCGTGGTGTTGAAGCAGGCCGTCGTCGGCGAGCAGAACCTCTCCGGCACCCGGCTGCCGGTCCTGGAGGATATCAAAGTCGAGACGAAAGCCTATTCCCGTCTGGCGCGCCCGCATTGGGTCGACCCCTATGTCGCAGGCATGCAGGAACTGTTGCGGCTCAACAAGGAGCGGGAGATTGCCAAGGAGCGTATTGCCCGGCTGATCGAGGCCGAAGCGGTTATCTCTCGCCGGGTCAACCTGTTCGAAAAGGTGCTGATCCCGCAGGCGGAACGCAACATCAAGAAAATCCGCATGGCCCTGGCGGACGCGGAACGCGATGCCGTGGTCCGTGCCAAGATCTCCAAACGCAAGACGGCAGCTCGCGGCGCCGAAACCTCGGTGGCCGAGCTATGACCATTGTCCCGCTCGTCAAGGTGAATCTGGTCGGCATCCTTGAGGACAAGGACAAGGTGCTGGAAGCCACGCAGGAATTCGGCGCCCTGCATCTGATCCCCCTGACTTCGGCACAAAAGGAACTGGAAGCCGTTCCCGCAGGCCGGGGGCGCGAGGCGAGCGAAGCCCTGCGCTGGCTCATGGACAGCAAGGCGCAGCGTCGTCCGGTCACCCATCTTGACGACTTCGACCTGGAAGCGGTGGTCGAAAAGACGCTCGCCAACCGCAAGGCGCTCCGTGACTGCGAAGACCGGGTGGCGCGCCTTGATCAGCGCATTCAGGACGTGGAGCCCTGGGGCGAATTCAGCTTTTCCGACCTGGCCGAAATCGGCGAGCACCGGCTGTGGTTCTACGTGGTGCCCAACGCCAAGCTCAAGTTGATCGATTCTTCCGACAAGATCCTGGAGATCGTCCACCGCGACAAGTACCGCAGCTACATCGTGTTGCTTTCTCCGGAAGAACCGGCGGCAAATGCCATGCCGGTGCCGCGCGTTCACGTGGGGGCCGAGGCGCTCTCGGTGCTTCGCCGTCAACATGAAGATGCAACCATCCAACTGGAAGAACTGGAGCTGCAGCGTCAGGCTCTCACCAAATGGCGGTTCGTGCTGGCACAGAACCTTGCCGCCGCTCGAGACCATTCTGCCCGCCACAGGGCGTCGCTCGAAACAGCGGACACCGAACAGGTCTTCGTGCTTCAGGCCTGGGCGCGGCGGGACCAGGTCGCGGAAGTCCGCACGCTTTCGGACAGTCTCGGCATCGCCCTGCTGGTGACGGATGTCGAAGAGGCCGATGCGCCGCCCACGCTTCTCGACAACAGACCTGCTCTGGAAGCTGGAGAGGATCTGGTCGAATTCTACCAGACCCCCGGCTACAGAGGGTGGGACCCTTCGGCAATCGTCTATGTTTCCTTCGTGATCTTCTTCGGCATGATCATGACGGACGCGGGCTATGGCCTGCTTCTTCTGCTGCTGTTGTACCTGTTCCGGGCGCGCTTCAAAGGTTCGGCGTTGGGCCGGCGCATGTTCCGGATGTCCGTCTGGCTGATGATCTCGACGGCGGCCTTTGGCGTGGCAACGGGTAGCTACTTCGGGGTCGCGCCTCCCGAAGGCACGTTTCTCGCACGCCTGAAGGTGCTGCATCTGAAGGACGTCGACACGATGATGAAGATCACGCTGACCATCGGTGTGACCCATATCGTCATTGCCAACCTGATGCGCGCCTGGCACGAAACGAGCCTGAGCGGTCGCCTGCAGCCTGTCGGCTGGTGTCTGGTGGCACTCGGTGGCCTGGCAACGTTTCTGGGGCAGGGCACTCTCATTGCGGTTGCCGGCCCGGTCGTGGTGGTTGGTGGGCTCCTGCTGGTCGGCATCTTCGGCAGCGACCGCAAGGTGACATCGCTCAAGACCGGCGGCCTGAGGGTCTTCGACGGCCTCGCCTCGCTGGCCCGTATCGTCAACATCTTCTCTGATGTTCTCAGCTACATGCGCCTGTTTGCGCTGGGGCTAGCGGCAGCGTCGCTTGCCGAAACCATCAATTCGCTCTCGGGCCAGCTAAACCACGCGGTTCCTGGCGTCGGTCTGCTGATTGCCATCGCGGTTCTTGTGCTCGGGCACGCCATCAATATCGGGCTGGGGCTGATCGCCGGCTGCGTGCATGGCCTGCGTCTGAATGTCATTGAATTTTTCAATTGGGGTTTGAAGGACGAGGGCACGCCTTTCCGTCCGTTCAAGAAAGAGGAGACACGCCTGTGAACGAATTCGTTGTGGCTCTCGGCTGGTTTGGGCTGTTCGCGCCGGTCGCCCTCGGCGCAATCGGCAGCGCCTGGGGCTGCGCCCTTGGCGGTAGCGCCGCGATCGGCGCCATGCTGGACAGCGACGGTGGTTACGGCCGGTTCATCGGTGTTTCGCTGATGCCGTCGTCCCAGGTGATCTACGGCATCGTGATCATGTTCTCGTTGCAGCAGCCCACCATCGATGCAGCCAATGGCGCCGCGCTTTTCGGCATCGGCCTCCTGTCCGGCGTCACCATGCTCTACACCGGCATTCGCCAGGGCGAGGTGCTCGCCTCGGCCATTCATGCTTCCAAGGCCAAGCCGGAAATCTTCGGCATTTCCCTCGCACCGGCGGCGGTGCTGGAAGGGTTTTCGGTCTTTGCTCTCGTCTTCGCGCTGGTCCTGTCCGGCTCGATCCCCGCTTAGGGCCAGAAGGAACAGGAGGCGGCAATGTCCAAACATGACGCAGCAGACGACCTGGAGAACGCCGCTGGTGCCGGTGTCCAGGCGCTTATCGAAAGACTGAAGTCCGAAGGCGTGGCCGCGGGCCAGTCGGAGGGGGATGCCATCCTGGCCAAGGCCAGAGAAAAGGCGGAAACGATCGTCGAGGAAGCAAGGCAGAAGGCGGACAGCCTGCTGGCTGATGCAAGAGCGGAAGCGGCCAGGGAAAAGGCCGCTACGGAAGACGGGCTGAAGGTTGCCGCGCGCGATCTTGTCCTCAGTCTGCGCAACGAGTTGGGCGACCGCATCCAGCAGGAAGCCGGCCGGCTGGTGGCAACAACACTTGCCGACCAGGAATTCCTGAAAAACCTCATTCTGGCGATGGCCGCCAACGCAAAGGACAATGCGTCGGTCAGCGATACTGAGCCGATGGAGATCGTCCTGCCGGAGAAGGTCGTCACCTTCGAGGAGTTGAAGCAATCACCCGAAGCGGTCGAGCCGGGAACCCTCACCCACTTCGTGATCGCGCTTGCAGGCGAGGTGTTGCGGCAAGGGGTCACCTTCTCCACCGCACCGGGCTTTGACGGCATCAAGGTGAAGTTGACCGACAGGGATGTTTCCATCGATCTGACCGAAGAATCGATCGCGACACTGTTGAAGCGGCACCTGCAACCGCGTCTCAGGGCGGTGATGGAAGGGGTGCTGCGCTGACATGAGCCGGCCGCACCAATATATCGCGCTGGTGTCCAGCCTGCCCCATCTTGGCAAGCTGTTCTCGCGCAAGGACGTGCCGATCTCGGGGTTCCGGTTGAAGCAGCGGCTGTCGATGCTGGAGCCCGCGCATGCGAGCCTGCTGCGCGAGATGGTGGAGGTGACGGCCTGGGCCGGCGTTGCCGGTTATGATCGCGACATCGATGTGATCCGGCGGGCAAAAAAGGTTCTTGCCGATCTGGCTGCCTATCCGGATCTGCAACACCTTGTCGGGGCACGCATGGAAACGCGGACGCTGATTGCAGCGCTGCGCCGCCGCCGGGACGGACAGGAAAGCGCCGGAGATATCGAAAACTGGGGCTTCGGCCGCTGGTGCGCACAGGTCAAGGCCAACTGGAGCGACCCGGCCTTCGGGCTCGGCCATTTCATGCCGTGGGTGGGCGAAGCTCACCAACTGATGCGGGCGGGCGATCACATCGCCATGGAACGTCTTGTCCTCACCCAGGTCTTCCGGCAGATGGGCCATTACGGCAACCTGCATGAATTCGATTTCGAGGCCGTTGCGATCTACGTGCTGCGCTGGGTGATCGTGGAACGCTGGTCACGCTACAACGAGGCCGATGCACGTGCCCGTCTGGCCACGCTCGTGGCGTCAGCCCTTGGCGGCAAAACGGACGACGGCAGTCAAGCCGGCCGGCCGGACCTTTTCTCAGACTTCACTTCTGCCCTTGAGGGAGCCCCTTCATGACGAGCCATGTTCAGTTGCCCGAACCGACCGCGGAAATCGTCGCCGTGCAGGACGATCTCGTCACACTGTCTCCGCTCGGCTCTGCCCCTCTCATCAAGAACGAGGTGGTTTATATTATCCCCCATGGTCCCGAACGTGATGGAAAGCCGCGGGAATACCTGAAGGCCGAAGTGCTGCGCGTGCGCGGAAAGTCCGCTGAAGCACAGGTGTTCGAAAGCACTGCGGGCGTGCGCGTCGGTGACAAGGTGATCCAGAGCGGCGAGATGCTGTCGGTTGCTCTCGGACCGGGCCTGCTCAGCACGGTTTTTGACGGCTTGCAGAACCCGCTGGCCGACATTGCGGCCGAGCACGGCTTCTTCCTGCCGCGCGGGGTGCTTACCAACGCTCTCGACCAGAACCGCAAATGGTCGTTTGAACCCAAGGTGAAATCCGGTGATGTGGTCAAAGCCGGGGAAACGCTCGGCACGGTTCCGGAAGGCAGGTTCGAGCACCGGATCATGGTTCCCTTCGTCACGACGGGTTCCTGGACAGTGGACCGGATACGCGAAGGAACTTTCACCATCAACGAGGTGGTGGCAACGCTCAAGAACGATCGCGGCGAGACCCGCGACTTGACCATGGTCCAGCATTGGCCGGTTCGCCGGGCAATCCCGGAAGGGCTGGTCAAGGCCGGTCAGAGCGAGCGGCTTTATCCAAGCGAGCCGCTGATCACCACCTTGCGCCTGATCGACACGTTCTTTCCCATCGCCCGTGGCGGTATGGGCTGCATTCCGGGCCCCTTCGGCGCGGGCAAGACGGTGCTGCAATCGCTGATTTCGCGTTTCTCGGCGGTCAATATCGTGATCGTGGTTGCCTGCGGCGAGCGTGCCGGTGAGGTGGTCGAAACGATCACCGAGTTCCCGCACCAGCCCGATCCTTCCGGAGACGGCACGCTCATGGACCGCACGGTCATCATCTGCAACACGTCTTCAATGCCCGTGGCAGCGCGCGAGGCCTCGATCTACACCGGCATTACCCTTGGCGAATACTACCGGCAGATGGGCTATGACGTGCTCTTGATCGCAGACAGTACCTCTCGCTGGGCCCAGGCCATGCGTGAGACCTCCGGCCGGCTGGAGGAAATTCCGGGAGAGGAAGCGTTTCCCGCCTATCTCGACAGCGCCATCAAGGGCATCTACGAACGCGCGGGGGTCCTGCGTACTGCCAGCGGCGAGACCGGCAGTCTCACCATGATCGGCACGGTGTCTCCGGCCGGCGGCAATTTTGAGGAACCGGTCACCCAGTCGACCCTCGGCACGGTCAAGACCTTCCTGGGCCTCTCGTCCGAGCGGGCCTACAAGCGCTTCTATCCGGCGGTCGACCCGCTGCTGTCCTGGTCGCGGTATCACATTCAGCTCAACGACTGGTACCAGAAAAATATCGGCCCGGACTGGGTGCCCCGCGTTTCCGAGATGATTGAACTCCTGCGCAAGGGCGACGAGATCACCCGAATGATGCAGGTGACAGGCGAAGAAGGCGTCTCGACCGACGATTTCATCCTTCAGCAGAAGGCGCTGTTCCTCGACATGGTCTACCTGCAGCAGGATGCCTTTGACGACGTCGATGTATCGGCTCCGCTCAAGCGTCAGCAGGAAACCTTCGATCTCGTCTACAGGATCGCCCGTACCGACTTTGCCTTTGACGACAAGGAAGCCGTCCGCAAGTTCTTCACCGAACAGACATCGCTCTTCAAGAACCTCAACTACGCCGCCGACGGCAGTCCGGACCGCAAGGAATTGCTGGAGAAGATAAAGGCCAATGTCAGCGCCGCCCCGACACATGTGACGGGGTGATCGCCGTGTATTGCGGGCGAGTAAGCCCCGGGCTTCGCGCAGTCCGCCCGGGGTGAGTTCTGGAAACGCACTTGGTTCTGAAGCTATTCCTGGTCCTCGAACACGCTCAGGATCTCTTCCAGCGGCTTCTTGATCTTGGCGACAGCCGGTACAGTCGCGTCTTCAGCGGGATGGCCGACGGCCAGGATCATGACCGGCTTTTCCGCTTCCGGACGGTTCAGGATCCCGTTCAGGAATTTCATCGGGTTGGGCGTGTGCGTCAGGGTCGAAAGGCCCGCATGGTGAAGTGCGGTGATCAGGAGGCCGGTGGCGATGCCGACACTTTCAGGCACGTAGTAGTGCTTGTAGCGGGTGCCGTCGTCGAAGGTGCCCCAGCGCTGCGCGAAAATCACGATCAGCCAGGGGGCGATGTCCAGATGCGGCTTGTCCGCGTCGGTGCCGATGGGCTCCAGTGCCTTGATCCATTCGTCGCCCGCGCCGCCATCATAGAACTTGCGTTCTTCTTCCTCGGCAGCCAGGCGGATCTTGTGCTTCAGGTCGGCATTGGAAATCGCCACGAAATGCCATGGCTGGTGATTGGCGCCGCTCGGGGCTGTTCCGGCTGCGCGGATGCAGGCTTCGATGATGGAACGGTCCACAGAACGGTCCGAGAAGTGGCGAACCGTATGGCGGGTGCGCACATCGTCATAAAAGTCCTGCGCACGGGCCAGCATTTCCTTGTCGTCGTAAATTCGCCGGTCCGGCAGTGGCAACGGTTGGTAATCCAGGGCTGATTTGGAAATCATGTTTTTTGTCCATTTGCATTGCCGACCGGCGGATTCGCAAGGAACCCGGGCCGCGCAATCTCCTCCCACTATGCACCGTTAAGTATGGATCGACTGACCGGGCGTCAGGCAATTAAAAATCCAGTCCACCGGCTTCACAACTTGAACCAAGCCCGCCTATGCTCCTCTTTGAAACGCCAAATGGCCTTGATGAAAAAATAACCTTGACCAGTGACATGGCACCTTTCTAGATTTTCTTGACCAATTGGTCAGCGCTGTTCGTTGAGAAGGCAAAATGCCCCGGCGTCCGGATGCGGCCAAACAGCCGGAAGAGGATCAGGCGGCCGGGAAACGCTCCGAGGTCCGCACCGGTTGGGGTTTGAAGTTCCAGAGAAGGGTGAGTCCGACAGCGGCTCGCCCATAACCAGTAGGGGAATGGCAATGAAGGCATTGAAAAGTCTGGCGCTCGCGTCTGTCCTGGGCGCAAGCCTGGTGTCAGGTGCGGCCAACGCCGCGGACGAGCTGACACTGCAGCTTAAGTGGGTCACACAGGGCCAGTTTGCCGGCTATTACGTGGCCAAGGACAAGGGCTTTTACGACGAAGAAGGCCTGGACGTAACGATCAAGCCGGGCGGTCCGGACATTGCGCCGCCGCAGGTTATCGCCGGTGGCGGTGCGGACGTGATCATCGACTGGATGCCGTCCGCCCTCGCATCGCGCGAAAAGGGTGTGCCGCTTGTCAACATCGCACAGCCGTTCAAGAAGTCCGGCATGATGCTGACCTGTCTGAAGGAAACCGGCATCACCTCGCCGGAAGACTTCAAGGGCCGGACACTCGGCGTCTGGTTCTTCGGTAACGAATATCCGTTCCTGTCCTGGATGAGCCAGCTCGGCATTCCGACCGACGGTGGCGACGAAGGCGTGACCGTCCTGAAGCAGGGCTTCAATGTCGATCCGCTGCTGCAGAAGCAGGCCGACTGCATCTCCACCATGACCTACAACGAATACTGGCAGGTCATCGATGCCGGCATTCCGGAAGAAGACCTGATCGTCTTCAAATACGAAGACCAGGGTGTCGCAACGCTGGAAGACGGTCTCTACGTCCTGGAATCCAGCCTGGACGACCCGGCAATGGTCGACAAGCTGGCCCGCTTCGTGAAAGCCTCCATGAAGGGCTGGGCCTATTCCGCCGAAAACCCGGAAGAAGCTGCTGAAATCGTTCTGGAGAACGACGCCACTGGCGCGCAGACAGAAAAGCATCAGATCCGCATGGTCGGCGAAATCAACAAGCTGGTTGATGGATCTGACGGCAAACTGGACATGTCTGCCTATGAGCGCACCGTGAAGTCCCTCCTGTCCGGCGGCTCCGACCCGGTCATCACCAAGGAGCCGGAAGGCGCTACCACAACGGTCGTAACCGACAAGATGTAACGTCAATCGGGCAGCCGGGGCGGAATTCGTTCCGGCTGCCTTTGCCTGATGCCTGCCAAGGCACTAAAAATTAAAGGTTTGAACCCAGACTGCTTCGCTGACAAAAGCTTGGGATTTTGAAAGCGAAATGCGCGATCTGTCTGGAAAAACAGACAAATTCGACCTGGTTCATTCCGCGGCGGAGACAGTGTCCGACGAACCGCGCCGGATGACCGCGAGCGTTTTCGGCATTTCTTCCAGCCTCGTCATCATTTTGATGTTCTGCGCGGTGATTTTTTCTTTCGGCGCCGTGCTGTTCAAGGTGCTGGTCGCGGAGCGCGAAGCTGCGATGCGGGAGACCAAATCGGTCGCGCGCGTCTTCCAGAACCACAAGCAGTTGCTGTTGCGTGAAATGGAGCGCTACGCCGCTTCCAACGCCGCCTATCAGAATATCGATACCAATCTGTCGCCCGACTGGATCAGGACCCGGTTCGGCGTCGATATGGCCCTGGATTTCGCCCACGACTACACGGTGCTTTTCGGTCCGGGCGGCAAGGTTCTCTTTTCGTCCAACTACCACGGCAAGGAGAGAGCGGAAGACTTTTCCAAGAGCGTCCAGACGGGCATTACCGGCACGCTGGACAGCATACGCGGCAATTACGTCGAGGCCCTGGTCCGGTCAGAACCAGGCGAAGTCCGCTTCACCGGGGCTTTGGCCGACATTTCGGCCATCGACATCGTCGAGATCAACGATCACCCCTTCATCGTCGCGGCCTTTGCGATCGTACCGGATCCGGGTGGGATCGAAATGTCCTTCGGGCCGCCGAACGTTCTCGTCAACGCATTCGAGATCGATGCGGCGCATCTCAGCAATCTTCTGTCCAGCCTCGCCCTCGACAATCTGAAATTCGCTTCGGAAATTCCCGACGGAATGATCGGCACCCCGGTTCAGAACGGATCCGGCACGGTGCTTGGTTATCTCGCCTGGTATCCGATGAGCCAGTCGTCGGGGATCATCCTGTCTTCGATACCGGTTCTCCTGCTGTCGCTCGGGGTCATTCTGACGGTGGCCCTGATAGCTCTCCGGCAGAATGCCAACGCCAGGGCACGGCTGGCAGCCCGTGAACAGGAAGCCCGTTACGCCGCCAATCACGATTCCCTGACAGGCTTTGTCACACGCGGATACTTCCACGCCACAGCCACGAAAAGGCTGGCCTTGAGCAAGGATCAGCAGCGTGGCGCCTGGATCATTTATCTCGACGTCGACAACCTCAAGCAGGTGAACGACATCTACGGGCACACCGTGGGCGACAGCCTGGTGGTCGCTCAGGCCGAACGCATCAGATCGGTCCTCGGCCCGTTCGACCTGGTCGCGCGCAGCGGTGGCGATGAATTCCTGATCCTGACGGAGCGTTGGGAAACGCCGGAGCAAGCCGTGGAGGAAGCGGGCAAGCTGTTTGAAAAGCTGCGGCAGCCGTTCGACTATGAAGGCAAGCGCATTGAAACGTCCGTAAGCGCGGGTATCGCCCGCTTCCCGGACCACGGCCAGACACTGACAGGCCTTGTTCGCGCTGCCGATATCGCCCTGCAGCGCTGCAAGATGGAGCAGAAAAGCTCGTTCCGGATTTACGACGAGCGAATGGACGACCTTCTGCGCGAACGGCGCGAGATCCGTGTGGATCTTGATTCAGCCCTGCGTGAAGAGCAATTCGACCTGTTCTATCAGCCGATCGTCGACGCCCGGTCGGGCGAACTGGCCTTCTATGAAGCCCTGATCCGCTGGCGGCATCCAAGCCGCGGCCTGGTGCCGCCGGTGATGTTCCTGCCGGTTGCCCAGGATGCTGGACTGATGCCTGTGATCGGTGCCTGGGTGCTGGAGCGGGCGCTTCACGATGCCTGCAGCTGGATGCAGACCGGCGTGTCGGTCAATGTCTGCACAAGCCAGATCCAGGCCACAGGTTTCGCGGACAAGGTCGAGGCACTGCTGCGGAAATACGACTTTCCTTCGGAAAGACTTGTTCTCGAAATCACCGAGGACCTGATGCTGGAGGAAAGCGCGCAGACGCGGAACACCATTCTCAAGCTGCGCGATCTTGGTGTCGGGCTCGCCATTGACGACTTCGGCACCGGATTTTCCAGCCTGAACTACCTGCACAAGTATCGCTTCGACAAGATGAAGATCGACCGCAGTTTCGTGTCGCGTATCGGCGAGGACGAGGAAGCGGACATGGTCGTCCGCTCCATGCTGAGCCTTGCCCGGGTAATGGGCATGCAAAGCGTCGGCGAAGGGGTCGAGACGGAAGCACAGCGCGACTTCCTGGTGGAGGCGGGTTGCGAGTTCCTGCAGGGCTATCTCTTCGACAGGCCGCTGCCGTTCAACGAGTTGATGCCGCCTGATCCTTTGTCGCAGATGGAAGGCATCCGTCGGGCCGGCGGCTGATCTGCCTGCTTGCGGCAATCCCTTTCAAGGTTACCTAGCCTGAAAAGCGAACAAAAAAAACGCGGGCAAGGGAGGATCCTGCCCGCGTTGAAGGTGACCGCCGGAGCTTTGCCTATTCGGCTGCTTCCTTGACGGCCATCGGGTTGTTCGGGTGCGTCGTCCAGTTGGCGTAGTCTTTTTCGACAGGCTGCCTGGTGCGTGGGTCGATGCTGCCGGCCTCCATGGGTTCCATGGTGATGCAGCCTTCGATCGGGCAGACATTGACGCACAGGTTGCAGCCGACGCATTCCTCGTCGATCACCTCGAACTTGCGAACGCCGTCCACCATGTTGGTGATTGCCTGGTGGGACGTGTCCTCACAGGCGATGTGGCAGCGGCCGCATTCGATGCAAAGATCCTGATCGATCTTGGCCTTGGCGATGTAGTTGAGGTTGAGGTACTGCCAGTCGGACACATTCGGCACCGCACTGCCCACAAACTGGTCGACGGACGTATAGCCCTTGGTGTCCATCCAGTCGCTGAGGCCTTCGATCATGTCCTCGACAACCCGGAAGCCATAGGTCATTGCGGCCGTGCAGACCTGCACAGAGCCTGCGCCGAGCGCCATGAACTCGGCCGCATCACGCCAGGTGGTCACGCCGCCGATGCCGGAGATCGGCAATCCGTGGGTCACCGGGTCGCGGGCGATTTCGGCAACCATGTTGAGTGCAATCGGCTTTACGGCCGGGCCGCAATAGCCGCCGTGCGCACCCTTGCCGTCGACAGAGGGAGACGGCGACATGATGTCGAGGTCGACACCCATGATCGAGTTGATGGTGTTGATCAGCGAGACAGCATCAGCACCACCCGCCTTGGCGGCCTGCGCCGGCTTGCGGACATCGGTGATATTCGGCGTCAGCTTCACGATGCAGGGCATGCGCGAATGCTGCTTCACCCAGCGGGTGACCATTTCGATGTATTCCGGCACCTGGCCGACGGCGGAGCCCATGCCGCGCTCGCTCATGCCATGCGGGCAACCGAAGTTCAGTTCGACACCGTCGGCTTCGGTTTCTTCGACGCGGCGGAGGATGTCGATCCAGTTCTGCTCCTCGCAGGGCACCATCAGCGAGACGACGAGCGCCCGGTCCGGCCAGTCGCGCTTCACCTGCTTGATCTCGCGCAGGTTCACTTCCAGCGGACGGTCGGTGATCAGTTCGATGTTGTTGAGGCCGATCAGCTGCCGGTCCTTGCCATGGATCGCGCCGTAGCGCGGACCGTTGACGTTGACCACCGCCGGATCTTCCCCAAGCGTCTTCCAGACGACGCCACCCCAGCCGGCCTTGAAGGCCCGGACGACGTTATATTCCTTGTCCGTCGGCGGCGCGGATGCCAGCCAGAACGGGTTCGGCGATTTGATGCCGATAAAATCAGTACGCAAGTCAGCCATGGTGGCTCTCCCTCAAATCGGTGGCGCCGAGCGCGTCAGCTGCTGTCGGACGCTCAGGTCCCAGTCGCTCAGGTTTCAGGCGCGCAAGTCTCAGGCGGTCAGGGCAGCGTTAATGCTCTCGGCGGCAATCTTGCCATCCTCGACAGCGGCAACCGTGAGGTCTTCACCTCCCAGCACGCAATCGCCGCCCGCCCATACATCGGCAAGGCTGGTCTTGCGGTCCGCATCAACCACGATGCGACCCTTTTCAAGGGACAGCGCATCGCCGAGATCCGCTTGCACCAGGGTCTGGCCTACGGCCTTGAACACCATGTCCGCAGGCAGGGTGATGACTTCGCCGGTACCGGTCAGGGAACCATTCTGCTCCTGGGTCCGCTCCAGTTCAATTGCGGTAATCGCACCGTTTTCACCGACAAGGCCCTTCGGCTGGGCCCAGGTCATGATCCGGACGCCGCTGGTCTGGGCCAGCTGCTGTTCGTATTCGGAGGCGTTCATCCGGTCCTGACCGCGGCGATAGGCGATCGTGACGTCTTCGGCGCCCAGCAGTTTGGTCTGGACCGCAATGTCGACCGCAGTCATGCCGCCGCCGATCACCACGATGCGCCGGCCAACCGGAAGCTCGGAAAGATCCTTCGACTGACGCAGGTCGGCAATGTAGTCGACGGCATCGATCGAGCCGCTCTTGTCTTCGCCTTCAAGCCCAAGCGCATTGACGCCGCCAAGGCCGATGCCGAGGAACACGGCATCATATTCGGCACGCAGGGTCGCAAGATCCAGATTGGTGCCGAGGCGCATTCCGGTCCGGACCTCGATACCGCCGATGGACAGGATGAAATCCACTTCCCGCGCGGCAAAGTCGTCGACCGACTTGTAGGAGGCGATACCGTATTCGTTGAGGCCGCCGGCCTTTTCCCGGGCATCGAACAGGGTGACGTCGTGACCGTGCACCGCCAGCCGGTGGGCGCAGGAAAGACCCGCAGGTCCGGCGCCGACGACGGCAACCTTCTTGCCGGTCGCGGCAGCGCGGGTGAACGGCGTCGAGCTGAACTCCGACATGAAGTGATCAGTCGAATACCGCTGCAACTCGCCGATCTTCACCGGCTTGCCTTCGGCAACTTCGCGCACGCAGACCTGTTCACACAGTGTCTCGGTCGGGCAGACGCGGGCACACATGCCGCCCAGAATGTTCTGGGCGAAAATGGTCTTCGCGGCCCCGGTCGGGTTCCCGGTCGAGATCTGGCGAATGAACTGCGGAATGTCGATGCTGGTCGGGCATGCCTGCATGCAAGGGGCGTCGTAGCAGAAGTAGCAACGGTCGGCTTCGACCTGCGCTTCGTGCTGGTCCAGCAGCGGGTGCAGGTCGCTGAAATTCTCAGCGTATGCGTCCTCAGGCAAGCGCCCGGCGGCAATGTCCGGGCCGGCTTTGGTCTGGGTCATGGAGATCTCCGGAAGGTTGGCGATCGTTTTCAAGGTGGCTTCCTTCGTTTGATGAGGAGGCTCAAGAATGCATTGGAAGAAAATTTGAACAGTTAGTCAAATTTTTTTTGGAATGATTAAAAACATGAGGGAAAAAATCAGCAATAAAATTACCGGAAAAACAGCACCTTAACGCAAAAAAGGTGCTGTGATGAAATTTGCGCCATGGCGCAAAATCCGGCCTGATAGCTGCCTGTCACGGCGTTTTGACGGGGAAAACAGAATAGATCAACGCGCACGCACGCCAAAGCGCTCCGGCGCACCTGTGTGCACCAGAGTTAAAGCGGCCGCCAGGCAAACTGGTAGCGTTGGTTCCGGAACCGTGTCCGGTTAGTGCGAGTGGTGTGACAGGCGCAGGGGCACTGTCTGACGGGGGCTTTGAACCCGTCCGCCCACATTCTGGAACGCGAGCACAAGACTGACTGCAACAAGAGTCGCAGGCCACAAGATCGATGTGACCAGAACTCCCAGCAGCCGCTTTGGTGTGCTCAGTCCGCTATCAAGCAATTCCGCAGACGACAGGATCAGAAACACCAGCGTAACGGCGCCATAGAGGACGGCTCCCATGAAGAACAGGAGATACATGTCGGTTACCCACCTTACATTTTACCCAATGCCGCATCCCGAGCCTCAATGCGGCGTCCTACCTCGGACATCACAAGGCAAATCTTTGGTGTAAATGTGGCCGTTTCGCTTCTGGGTAGGTGTAGGTGCGCCCAAACGCTCGCCATCCGAGCCGGGCGAGTGAGCCCGGAATGCAGCACGTCTCCTTGGGGAACTCCCGCTAACTGCATGGTTAACAAAAGGTTTCCGGATTTGCAGCAGCGGGAAAATGACCGGTTTCAGCCTGTTTTCCGAACCCCGCGCCTGTGGACATGTTTGTGGACAGAAATGGAATTTATTTTTCGATTGAGCACAAGGAGGCGGGCGGATGTCGCCATATTTCGCTCCGGGTCGGCAATGGGCTTGAAACCCACTGCGCACAAAAAGGCAGCGGGCTGAAGACATAATGATGCTTTTCAAGTGTCGCCGACTTGCCTACGCCAAACAGGAACGCATCATGGCAACAGAGTTGGGGCAGCGCCGATGGCCAAGCATTTCTTCTGGAACGAATTGAATGCCTCGGATTTTGCGGCGCTTGATCCCGAGCGGACCATTGCGATCCTGCCGACCGCCTCGACCGAGCAACATGGCCCGCATCTGCCGATCGCGACCGATGTCGCAATCGCCCAGGGAATGCTTGCCGAAACGCGCAAACAGCTGCCGGAAGATCTCGACATCCTGGTGTTGCCGGTGCAGGAAATCGGCAAGGCGAACGAACATGTCTACGGCCCGGGAACATTGTCTCTCGGGGCTGAATTGCTGATCCCCGTCTGGACCGCCATTGGCCAGAAAGTGTCGGAAGCCGGCATTCGCAAGATGGTGATCGTCAATTCCCATGGCGGCAACACCGACATCATCAGCATCGTCTCGCGCGAACTTCGTGTTCGTTACGAAATGGCTGTTCTGGTGACGCATTGGGGCCGGTTCGGCCATCCGGACGGCATGATTTCCGCTCACGAGTCCAAATTCGGTATTCACGGCGGCGAGGTCGAAACATCCTTGATGCTGCATTTCCGGCCTGAACTGGTCCGCATGGACAAGGCAGAGAACTTCGTCTCAAAAGCCGAAGAGATGCTGGAAAACTCCAGATACATCCAGCCGACGCCGCCCCATGCCCTGGCCTGGATCGCCCATGATCTCAACCCGGCCGGCGTCGTTGGTGACGCCTCCAGGGGGACGGCGGAAAAAGGAGCGGTGATCAGTGCTCATCAGGCCGCCGGTTTCATTGAGATGCTGCGTGACTTCACAGCCTATTCGCTGACCAACCTGTATAAGCCATAACGATCTTCGGATCTTAAACGGGCAGGTTGCCTTCCCGTTGCAATTCCTCCACCTGAGCAACGAGTTCCTGCAGCAGGAATTCGACGAACAGGCTTGTTGCCGCGTCCATCGAGGCTCGTGCCCGCGTGAACAGCTTCATCGGCTGGTGATGTGTCCGGGCAACGTTCAAAGGTCGGAAAACGAGCTCACCCCGCCGGCATTCGGCCAGAACGTCCAGTGGATTGAGCAGGCTGATGCCGATGCCGCGCCGGACAAGCTGGCGAACCGTTTCCGAGGAGTTCGTTTCCAGGATCGGCTCCACCGGGATCGGCACGGACGACAGCACCAGATTGATCACGTCCCGCAGGCTGGTTCCCGATTGGGCCAGCACCAGCCGCTCCTGAACCACATCCACGAGATCGACCGGCCCGGTTTCCTGCGCCAGCTTGTGTCCGGGCGGAACCACCGCACCAATGGGAATGTCGAAGGTGGCCAGCGTCCGCAGGCCCGGCGTTGCGGCAATGTTGAAGCCGAGGCCGATGTCGACTTCGCCTGTCAGGACCGGATTGATCGTCGTCGTGCCGCCGTCACTGCGCAGCTTGATGTGAACGCGCGGGTTCTTCTCGATGAATTTCGCGATGATTTCCGACAGCGGTCCCGACGCGAGGCCGACGGTCGTCACCAGCGAGACCTGGCCGGCCTGCGGCATTTTCAGCGCCCGGATCCGGGTCTCTAGCCTGGCATAGTCTTTCAGAACGCCCCGGATATGTTCAACGCACAGCTCTCCAGCCGCGGTGAGCCGCAGCCCGCGCGGCAAGCGCTCGAACAGCGGCACGCCGAATTCCTCTTCCAGGGCAAGGATTTGCCGGTTGATGGCGGAGGACGACACATTCAGCCGATCAGCCGCCTTCCGAATGGAACCGCAGCGCGCGATCTCATCCAGGTAGAGCAGCTTGCGGGAGTGGAGCAGAGCCAAGAAGTGCCTCCTTTTTGTGCATGCGGCACAATTGATCGTCAGAAAAGGTAGCGATGACAATAAGGCATCGCTGCAGGCGAATTTTGATGCTTTTCAACGTGCGCTGCAAGGGATCAAATATTTTCGGAAATGTGCGGTTTCACGGTAGTTTTGTTTTACTGGAGGGTACGAAATGACAGTTTTCCCATCTGCGAAGACGCTTCTCGCAGCGGTTCTTCTCACCGGAACCGCCACTCACCAGGCATTGGCGCTGGATGAGGTGAGCTACGGCACCAACTGGCTCGCGCAGGCGGAACACGGCGGGTTTTACCAGGCCGTTGCCGACGGCACCTACGAGAAATACGGCCTGAAGGTCACGATCGCGCCGGGCGGCCCGCAGGCTGCCAACGATGCGCTGCTGATCTCCGGCAAGATCGATTTTTACATGGGCGGGACGCTGAAGGGCTTCGACTACGTCAAGGAAGGCATTCCGCTGATCAACGTCGCCAGCATCTTCCAGAAGGATCCGCAGATCCTCGTGGCGCATCCCGATCAGGGCATCGACAAGTTCACCGACCTTGCCAAGCTTGAAACCATCTACATGGGCAAGGACGGCTACGTCACCTACTTCGAGTGGATGAAGAAGAACTTCGAAGGCTTCTCCGACGCCCAGTTCAAGCCCTATACCTTCAACCCGGCTCCTTTCATCGTCGATCCCAAGTCCGCGCAGCAGGGCTACCTGACCTCCGAGCCGTATGAAATCGAAAACCAGGCAGGCTGGGCGCCGAAAGTGTTCCTCCTGGCCGATGAAGGCTGGACGCCCTACTCGACCATGATCACCACCTCCAAGGCGCTGGTCGAGGAAAACCCGGATCTGGTGCAGCGTTTCGTCGATGCTTCCATCGAGGGCTGGTACAACTACCTCTACGGCGACAACGCTGCGGCAAACGAGTTGATCAAGAAAGACAACCCGGAAATGACCGACGGTCAGCTCGCCTATTCCCTTGCGAAGATGAAGGAATACGGCATCGTGGATTCCGGCGACACGGAAGAAAAGGGCATCGGTTGCATGACCGACGAGCATTTCAAGGCGTTCTTCGATACGCTGGCTTCGATCGCCGTCGTGGATGCCTCTCTTGACTACAAGCAGTCCTACACCACGGACTTCGTCTGCAAGGGCGTCGGCCTCGACCTGAAGAAGTAAGGCCGGTTTGGCAAATACATTCCGCTTCGCACCACGGCGTGCGAAGCGGTCGCCTCCAGATGCAGAGTTGAGCATGGTCATCGCCGAACAGGGCAGCGCAGAAACGAAGACGCCGTCGGCCCGCAGTGTGAAATCGTCCCGCCCGCTGGTGGCGATGGATAATGTTTCGAAGGTATTCTCCAACGGGACGCTGGCCCTGTCCGGCATGTCCATGACGGTTCGGCCGGGAGAGTTCATAAGTTTGCTGGGGCCGTCCGGTTGCGGCAAGTCGACCGCACTCAGGATCATCGCCGGCCTTGGTGGTGTATCGGAAGGCGAAATCGACTGGCCGAGTTTCCGCATCAACTCCAGAGGGTTGCCTGACGGCGACATCAGCTTCGTGTTTCAGGAACCGACGCTGATGCCCTGGCAAACCGTCTTCGGCAATGTCTACCTTCCCCTGCGCCTCAAGGGTGTCTCGAAGAAAGCGGCATCGGAACGGATCATGACCGCGCTGGAAAGCGTAGGCCTGAAGGACTTCGCCGATGCCTATCCGCGCGAACTTTCCGGCGGCATGAAGATGCGTGTCTCCATCGCGCGTGCGCTGGTAACCGAGCCCAAGCTGCTGTTGATGGACGAACCCTTCGCGGCCCTTGACGAGATCACGCGCCAAAAGCTGAATGACGATGTGCTGGCGCTCTGGAAGGCGACAGGCATCACGGTGATCTTCGTGACCCATTCCGTTTATGAATCCGCCTATCTGGCAAACCGGATCGTGGTGATGAAAGCCCGGCCGGGCCGCGTGCATTCGGATTTTCCCCTGCACACCAGTCTTGAGCGGGATGCGCAGTACCGTACCTCCGAGGAGTACAGGCAAGCCTGCGCGGAAGTCTCCGCCATGCTGTCGGAAGCCATGGGAGGCGAGGAGCACTGATGACCGCACCAGCAAACGAAACCCTGGCTGCCGCCGACGTTCTGCAAGAAACAGACAGCGAAGCGCAAGTTGCGCGCAAAAGGCCGGCATCAGCAGCCAAGCTGCCGACAAAGGAAAGCGCTGCCGCTGCCAAGCGGCGGGAGCGCATCCTGACGGTTCTGGTGCCGATCTTCGTCATCGCAGGCTTGATCGCGCTGTGGCAGGTCATGGTCACCGTGAATGACATTCCCCATTACATTCTTCCCGGCCCGGGACTGGTGGTGAATTCGCTGATGTCCGACTGGCACATCCTGCTGCCCGCTCTTTGGGTGACGACCAAGATCACGCTTGCCTCCCTTGCTCTGGCGTTGATCGGCGGTGGCGGCATGGCGATCCTGCTTGTGCAGTCCCGCTGGATCGAGACGGCGCTCTATCCGATCACCGTTATCCTGCAGGTCACGCCGATCATCGCGATCGCGCCGCTGATCCTGATCTACGCTCCGTCAACACAGGCAGCGCTTCTGATCTGTGCGTTTGTCGTCGCCTTCTTCCCGATCCTGTCCAACATGGTGCAGGGCCTGAAGAGCGTGGATCACAACCTCCTGAACCTGTTTGAACTTTACGGTGCCTCGCGCTGGCAGACGCTGATCTATCTGAAGCTGCCGGCTTCCCTACCGTATTTCATGACCGGCCTTCGCATCGGTGGCGGTCTTGCGTTGATTGCGGCGGTCGTTGCCGAATTTGCGGCGGGATCGGCCGGTGCAGGCTCGGGACTTGCCTTCCGCCTTCTGGAGAGCCAGTTCCGGCTCAATATTTCACGTCTGTTCGCAGCGCTGTTCCTGCTTGCCAGCCTGGGTGTGCTGATCTTCGCTTTGACGTCCTTCATCTCCTGGTGGACACTGCATCGCTGGCACGAAAGCAGCCTGAAGCGGGAAAACTGATGACACTCGACCTTCCCAAAACCGGCCGGTTCGCGCTGCGCACCGCAACCCTGCCCGCCGCAGTCACACCGGGATCGGCGCTCCCTGCGCGCGAGGGCCTGTCGTTGGCCGATCTGATCATTTCAGACGGTCGGATCGAGGCCATTCTCCCGGCTGGGGCGGCCCCAGCGGACATCGAAAGCGTTGATCTGCAAAGGCGCATGGTCTGGCCCTGCTTTGCCGACATGCACACCCACATCGACAAGGGTCATATCTGGGACCGGCAACCCAACCCGACCGGCGATTTCGACGGTGCACTTGCCGCCGTCAGGGCCGACCGGGAGGCAAACTGGACGGCCAGGGACGTTGAAACGCGCATGGACTTCTCCCTGCGCTGCGCCTATGCGCACGGGACCAGCCTCCTGCGCACCCATCTCGACAGCCTGGCACCGCAGCACCGGATTTCCTTCGAGGTGTTCGCCGACATGCGCGAACGATGGAAAGGCCGGATCGCCCTGCAGGCTGCCGCGCTGTTTCCGATCGATGCCATCGACGACGACGCTTATTTTTCCGACCTGGTGGAGGTCGTCGTGGCAAACGGCGGTCTGCTTGGCGGCGTGACGTTCCCGTTGCCGGATCTCGACCGCAGGCTGGATATCCTGTTTCGCACGGCTGCGGACAACGGCCTCGATATCGACCTGCATGTTGATGAGACCCAGGATGCCAACGTCCTGACGCTGCTTGCTATTGCGGAAGCCAAGCTGCGCAACGGGTTCGAAGGCGCCGTTACGGTCGGCCATTGCTGTTCCCTGGCGCGCCAGGACGACGACAAGGCCAAGGCGACAATCGACAAGGTGCGGGAGGCAGGCCTCTCCGTCGTTTCCCTGCCCATGTGCAACATGTATCTGCAAGACCGGCACCCGGGCCGCACACCGCGTTCGCGTGGCGTCACACTGCTGCACGAACTGCGGGCCGCAGGCGTGCCGGTGGCCGTTTCATCTGACAACACCCGCGATCCTTTCTACGCCTATGGCGATCTCGACATGGTGGAAGTATTCCGCGAGGCCGTCCGCATTGCGCATCTGGACCACCCGCTCGATGATGCGGCCAAGGTGGTCACCAGCCTTCCGGCCGACATCCTGCAAGTTCCCGAAGCCGGGCGGATTGCCGAGGGGCTGGGCGCCGATCTTGTCATCTTCAACGCTCGAAGCTGGAGCGAATTTCTGTCCCGTCCGCAGGCGGACCGCATCGTGATGCGGAATGGCATGGGCATCGACCGTCGCCTGCCGGATTATTCTGAACTTGACCCGCTGACGAAAGGCTGACCATGGCCGATTACGAGACAATCAAGGCCGAACTTGATGGCATCGCGGTTGAGGACAATCCGCGTCTGGTTCAGGCGAAGAGCCGTGACTTCTACTGGTATTCGCCGGTCCTCAAGGCCCAGCTCGACAACGTCACCGGAGACCTTCTGGTCTCGCCGAAAAATGAAGCCGAAGTCATAAAGGTTCTGAAAACGGCATTCGCCCACGGTGTGCCGGTCACGCCGCGTGGTGCGGGCACGGGCAACTATGGCCAGGCGATGCCGCTGTCCGGCGGCATCGTGCTCGATATGTCGAAGATGGACGAGGTCAAGGAGATCGCACCGGGCCGGGTCGTCTGCGGACCTGGCATCGTCATTGCCAAGCTCGACAAGATTACAAAGGAACATTCGGGCCAGGAACTGCGCTTCCATCCTTCAACCGCGCAAACCGCGACCATCGGCGGCTTCATCGCCGGTGGCTCCGGCGGTGTCGGTTCGGTTCATTGGGGCGGCCTGCGCGACCTCGGCAACATCCTGCGCCTGCGTATCGTCACCATGGAAGCCGAACCCAGGGTGATCGAGCTGTCCACCTGGGACCTGCAGAAGGTCAGTCATGCCTATGGCACCAACGGTATCATCACCGAAGTCGAAATGCCGCTGACGACGGCCCATGACTGGGTGGACGTGATCGTCGGCCATGAAACCTTCATGGATGCGGTCGTCTTTTCCGACAAGCTGGCGCGCAGCAACGGTATTCTGCTGAAGGAAGTCGCCCCGATTGCGGCACCCATTCCGTTCGATTTCTTCACGCGGCACAAGCCCTGGCTGAAGGAAGGCGAGGCGGTCACCGTGTTGATGGTGGCGCCGCACTCCATGTCGGCAATGCTTGCGCTTGCGGAACGGATGAAGGGCAAAGTGCGCTTCCGGTCGGACGAAGTGGAAAGCATGAAGGGCATTCCGCATGTCTATGAACTTGCCTGGAACCACACGACGCTGCGGGCGCTGAAATTCGACAGTTCTTTCACCTATCTGCAGACGCAATATCCGGGCCCGAACCACGTGGAGCTTGTGCGCAAGACCACCGAAATGTTCCCGGGCGAGATCTTCGGACACCTGGAGTTCCTGCGGTTCGATGGTCAGGTCCAATGCTCCGGCCTTCCCCTGATCCGCTACACGACGGAAGAACGGCTGGACGAGATCATCCGGCTGCACGAGGAAAACGGCTGCCGGGTGTTCAACCCGCATCGCTACACCCTTGAAGAAGGCGGCATGAAACAGACCGACCAGGTCCAGCTCGCCTTCAAGAAGGAGACAGACCCGGAGGGATTGCTCAATCCGGGCAAGATGATCGCCTGGGACAATCCGGACTTCGACTTCAATTCCGGCCAGAACTATCTTTTCCCGGGCCTTCAGGCCTTTGCCGAGGCCTGATCAGATGCGCGTACTGGTTCTCCATTCCCACCCGCAGGAGCACAGTTTCGGCCGGGCGCTCTATCACAAGACCTGTGAAAGCCTGGCCAAGGCCGGGCATGAGGTCGACGGCTGCAATCTCTATGAGGAAGGGTTCGACCCGGTCCTCTCCGCACGCGACAGGGACATCTATCACACGGTTCCCGACAACCGGGAACTGGTCGACAATTACTGCGAGCGCTTGCTGGCGGCGGAAGGTCTGGTCATCTGCACGCCGGTCTGGAACTTCGGTTTTCCCGCGATGCTGAAAGGTTACTTCGACCGTGTCTGGCTGCCGGGCGTTTCGTTTCATCTGGAAGACGGCACCTTGACACCGACCTTGCGCCATATCCGCAAGATGGCGGCCGTCATGACCTATGGCGGCAGCCGGTGG
Organism: Labrenzia sp. THAF191a; assembly: GCF_009363335.1. Classification (GTDB taxonomy): domain Bacteria; phylum Pseudomonadota; class Alphaproteobacteria; order Rhizobiales; family Stappiaceae; genus Roseibium; species Roseibium algicola. The sequence goes on along the minus strand of NZ_CP045333.1, from coordinate 1,033,749 downwards.
CGGGCGTTTCTGGTTGGCGATCCACCGCGCAAGGTGGTCAATCGGGTCATCCGGGCACAGATCAAGATTGGCGCACCGGTGAAATATCTCGCCCATTACGACATGAACAACTGCACCCCGGCCTCGACCGGTGCCTTTCTGGAGAAGGTCGGCAAGGAAATGGAGCGGTTCTGACACCGCTCCAGGCTGGCTGGGCTAGAACACCTTCGCCGCGGTCACTTCCACTTCCACCAGAAATTCCGGACGCGTGAGCCACCAACCACCAAAAGGGTCGAGACCGGTTTCAGCGTTCCGGTGTAGCGGTCGCGAACGGCCATATAGTCCGCGAAATCTTCCCGCCGGGTAACGAAACCGGAAATGCGGATGACGTCGTCAAAGCTCATCTCCGCTTCCTTCAGGATGGCGGCGATGGCCTCGAAACAGATTTCGGACTGGCCGGTCACGTCCGGCGGAATCGTATCGTCCGGCCGGATGCCGAGCTGGCCGGAGGTCACCAGCAGGCTGGCGCCGGGCGGCACGTAAAGGCCATGATTATACTGCCCGAAGGGTGTTCGAACGGAAGGAGGATTGAAGGATTTCTTGTCGGTTGGACCGGCCATGAGCGCAGGTTCTCCAGAAATTGCATCTTGTCCTGCATGTTCCGGCAAAAGAGCCGGAAAGTCATTGAAAAAATGCAGCTTTTCTGAGTTTACGATGGCCTCGCGAACCAGTTATTCAGTGCCGGAAAGGTACCTTGCCGGGGGCTACTCCGGATACCAGAGCTTTGCCTTTTCCGCACCCCGTTCAATGATCACGTGACCGTTGGCAAAGACCCGGTAGCCGTGGCTCCAGTCGCCGTCCGGCCATTTAATACGCACGTTGGCACGTTCCGCCACACCCAGGCCGAAGTGAACGAAGCCCATCTGGCCGGAGGCATGGCCAGCCCCCACCTGGATGTCCTTCACCACGGTCCGGTTGCCCGTCTTCACGCTGATCTTGGCACCCACTGCGCGGGAGTTGGGTTTGCCCGGCTGGCGCACGTCCACAGCCAGCCAGTTGCCGAGCTGTTTCGGTTCTTCTGAAGTCCCCTGGCCAACGTTCCGGAACAGGCTCACCGGTCCGGAGCGGTTGACGACAACCAGATCCACCAGTCCGTCCGCGTTGAAATCCGCCAGACCCGCCCCGCGTCCGCGCCGGTTCAGTGCGATCCCGGCCGTATCGCCGGTTTCCACAAAGCGGCCGTCCCATTGGCCGAGCAAGAGATTGTCCGGGTCATAGGCCGCGAAGTCGGGCATGGCTTCCACGTTGCCCTTGGCTATGAAGAGATCCCAGAGCCCGTCATTGTTGACGTCCTGAAACTCGGAATGCCATCCGGTTGACGGTTTCAGGTCTTCCCCCGCATAGGGCCGGTGCGCGGTAACGCCAAGGTCGAAGGCAATGTCCTGATAGACCGGCACGGTCTCGTCCGCTTCCGGGTCGAGCTTCTGCAGCTTGGTGTCGCCCATGCTGGTGAGCGCATACTCTGGAAAACCGTCCACATCCAGGTCGATGGACGCAATGCCCATGCCCCAGATCTTCAAGTGTTGCCAGCCATCGGACTTGCGATAGGGGCGAGGCGGTCTGCCGGGCGCAACGGCCCAGAGCTGCTCCTCGCCACCGCGGTAATATTGCCGGTCGTTCGAGATCCTGAGTGCAGGTTCGCCGGAGCGGTTCCAGTCGGTGAACAGCATCGACAAGCTGCAGTATCCCGGCGACAGGCGCGTTGCTTCCGCGTAGAGCGGGCTGCCGTCCTCCGTCTTTTCCGGCCGGAACAGGAAGTTGTCGTGACAGGTGCCCCAGGGCGAACCGGGGGCAGAACGATCGACATAATTGCCGAATGCAAGCGTTGGATAATCGAGCCCTGGTTCGTAGGTGGCGGAAAAGGAGGTACTCCATTCACGGCCGCCGTCGAAGCCAAGGGCCCGGTTGGCGACCTCGAAGGTACAGGCGCCCTTGCCTTCCAGGATCAGGTTTTCACCCAGGCGCAGCACGACGAGATCCAGGATGTCGTCGTTGTTGATGTCGAGTGGATAGGCGCCGAGCACGCCGGTGGCCTGTTTTTCATTGAGGCCGGTTTCCACCGCGGTGAATTTCAGCGGTCCTGCCACACGGCTTTCGTTGCGAAAAAGTTGCGCTGGGTTCTTGCCGCCGGCAAAGAACAGATCCGGCTTGCGGTCGCCATCGCAATCGAAGATCGCGGTGCCGCCACCAACGAAGAATTCCCATGCACCGTCATAGGAATGTTCGATGCCCGCAGCCGAAGCCTCTTCCACAAACGAGGGGACGGGCGCAACGGAAGCCTGACGGGTGTCGTCTGCCAGGGCCGGGGCCGCAAGGATTACGCTCAACAGCGCACCGGACACGGAAAGGCTGAAAGGCTTCATTCCGCGATCTCCAGGCTGCGCAGGAAGGCGATGATCGTCTGCTGCTCGGTTTCCGCCAGACCCGCATAGGCCTTGCGGCTGTCGGAAGCAGCGCCGCCATGGGCTAGAATCGCCTCTTCCAGCGTCGTGATATCGCCCCGGTGCCCATAGGGCGCCGTGCTGCCGATGCCCCATAGCTCGGACGTGATGAAAACGTCGCGCGCAACAAAGCGTTGGGCCAGCAGTTCATTGCCGAAGGTGTCGTTGGCCGCATCGGCAATCGTGTGGCGCTTCAGGTCGCCGTAAAGGGGAACCAGCACCCGGCCCTGGTCATCGCGCGGCAGGGCCTTCACCCAGTCCAGCGTGCCGAGGTCAAGTTCGAGCGGCGCCTTCACGTCGCTCTGGCGCAGGGTGCCGGCGGTGTCGAACGGGCCGGGATCCTGAAAGATGAGGCTTTCGAGCGGCAATTCGGGAATATGGCATGAGCTGCAGCCGATGGTGCCGAAAAGCGCTTCTCCCTTTGCCGCCGCTTGCTGCCAGACATCCGGCAGATCCTGTTTTCGGGTGGGTGCGGGAAGGGTTGCCTGGAAAGCGACCAGCGCCGAGATCTGACCCGGCGAAATTTCGCCTGTATGGCCGTCACCGTCGAAGTCGTCCGATCCTGTCCACTCGGCGCCGAACCGCTCGACCGCCTGTATGCCATGATGATCGTTGGTGGCGTTCACGCTGAACTGACGAAGCGAGGCAAAGACACCCTTCTGGCTGAAAGGCCGCAAGGTCAGATCGTCGTCGATACCCTCGAGACGGGAAACGTCCAGTGTCCCATCGGGAAAGGCGGTCAACTTGCCGAAGGAGACGCCCTTTGTTTCCAGACTGACGGTTTCTTCCTGACCGCTTTTCCGCACCCGGGCCAGCAGATCCGTCCGCTGGCTGCGCAGGTCCGTGGTCATTTCCCGGGCAAGCAATTCGATCAGCCCGGCTCCCTGAAGCGCGACCGTATTGCGCTCGTTGGAAAACTGGGGATCCGTTGTGTCGAAGTCGGCGCTTTCGAAGCCTTCGGACACGAACACGTTTGCTGTGAACGCACCGGAACCGCCGATCACAGGCTCGTTGTGGCAGGAAGAACAGGAATTGGCGTCCATTCCTGCAAGACGCTGGAAGGCCTGCGGTGCCTTGCGGCGCACTTTTGTCGGCACGATAGCCCGCGTCGCGTCCGGCCGGCCTGCGCCATCCAGCGTGGTGAACTTGGCCTTGAACAGCTCTTCTCCAAGCGGCTGCAGCACGGTGATGGCATCTTCGCCCGATTGCGCCAGGGCGTCGATATCGACGTCTTCCTTGATGGCCCGTTCGCTCCAGGGTGCGGGATCGGCAAGCGCCGATGCAGGCAGGGTGATGCCGAGGACGAGAGCAGAGACCGCGAACCGGGATTTGCCTGTCATGCTGTCGCCTCCTTGCGGTCGACCCGCGCTATGCGGCCAGAGGGCGGAGTTGCGTTGCCGAGAAAATCCTTGTCGAGACGTTCCATCGACTGGGCGATCAGGCCGCTGCGAATGAAGTCCTCATTCCACGGCATCACGTCCAGGGAGAAATTGTTCCTGAGATCGGAAACGAGAGCCTCTTCCAGCCCTTCCCACATGCCTTTTTCCATGAAGGAGAAGGCGCGCATGGCAGCGCCGGTCAGCACCACGCGCTTGGGGTCGATCATCGCAATCACCCGGGCAAGACCATAGCCCAGAACCCGGCCGGCCTCGTGAAACGCGTTGCAGGCGTCCTTGTCTCCGGAGCCGGCCAGTTCGATCAGCCGGGCAAGGCCGCTGACGCCCGCCTTGATGGTGCCCGGATCGGTGTTTTCCGGCAGATGCGAGGCAGCCCGCACCAGCGCGTAATCGGAAAGATACGCCTCAAGGCAGCCTTTCTTGCCGCATCGGCAGAGCGCCCCGCCGGGCAGATGGTTGGCATGGCCGAACTCGGCCGCCGTGCCGCTTGCCCCCGAAAACAGCCGGTTGTCGAGGTAAAGCCCCATGCCGACACCGTAATCGAGCATGATCACCGCGAATGTCCCGCTGTACTTGTTCGGGTCCGACCAGTGCAGCGCTTCGGTGATCATGTTGGTGTCGTTGGAAATGTAGCAATCCGCCCCGAAGGCTTCGTGCAATGGACCGACGACAGGGATCTTGCGCCCGGCAAAGGCGGGGCTCCAGGCAACGACGCCGGTTTCCGTTTCAACGACACCCTGTGCGGCAACGCCGATTTCCCGAACCCGTGACGGGCCGATTTCAGCCTCATCAAGGAACTGTCTGATCGCCTTGATCAGGGTTTCGGGAAAGCTGTCGGCATCTTCTGTGGCGCTGTCAAAATGGCTGCGCCTGTCGCACACCACCTCGCCGGCGAAATTCACCAGCGACAGGTCGATGTTGTTGACCGACAGACGGACGCCAACCGTATAGACCGCGTCCGGCTTGAGCTTCAAAAGGGTGCGTGGCCGTCCACGCGCCTGGGGTGTTTTGGGCTCCTCGCTCTCCAGGCTCAGGATCAATCCCTGGTCCAGAAGATCGGAGGTGATGGCCGTCACCGTCGCGGGACTCAGCCGTGTCATCTGGCCGAGATCTATCCGCGCCATGGGGCCGTTCCGGCGCAGGGCCTGTAGAACAATACTTCTGTTTTGCCGCCGGATCTGATCCCGGTCCGCCTTGCGTGTCATGCTCGCTCAGCTCTTCCCAAGGTGTTTCCTCTGTCCCGGGTTTCTCCCGGTTTTCCTGCTTCTCACCGGGCGTGTCAAACCCCGCGGAACAGTGTTTTGCAAAACCATGTTGACAGGAGCAGCGCTTTCCTGCAACTTTTTTTCGGGCACCAAAAAAAATAACAATAAGGCTGTCCTTTCTGAAGGCGCCTCGAAAAGGCGCTTCGACACTGACGCATTTCAGGCACATCCGTCCGACGTGGGATGCGCCAACTGGAGGAAACATCGCAATGCGTAAAATCACCACTTTGCTGGCGGGCGCCCTGCTGTCCGCGACCGCACTGAACCTGGCCCACGCAGAAGACGTCATTGTCGGCGTGAGCTGGTCCAACTTCCAGGAAGAACGCTGGAAGACTGACGAAGCCGCCATCAAGGGCGCCCTTGAGGCAGCCGGCGCGACTTACATTTCCGCCGACGCGCAGAGCTCGTCCGCAAAACAGCTTTCCGACGTTGAGGCGCTGATCGCACAAGGCGCGACCGCCCTCATCATCCTGGCGCAGGATTCCCAGGCAATCGGCCCGGCCGTGCAGGCCGCTGCCGACGAAGGCATCCCGGTTGTCGGCTACGACCGCCTGATCGATGATCCGCGCGCCTTCTACCTGACCTTCGACAACGTTGAAGTTGGCCGCATGCAGGCTCGCGCCGTTCTGGCTGCCGCGCCGAAGGGCAACTACGTCATGATCAAGGGCTCCCCGACCGACCCGAACGCGGACTTCCTCCGCGGTGGTCAGCAGGAAGTCCTGCAGTCCGCAATCGATGCGGGTGACATCACGATCGTTGGCGAAGCCTACACCGACGGCTGGCTGCCGGCGAACGCACAGCGCAACATGGAACAGATCCTGACCGCCAACGACAACAAGGTCGACGCGGTTGTTGCCTCCAACGACGGTACGGCCGGCGGTGTCGTGGCCGCTCTGACCGCACAGGGCATGGACGGCATTCCGGTGTCCGGTCAGGACGGCGACCATGCCGCTCTGAACCGCGTTGCAAAGGGCACGCAGACGGTTTCCGTCTGGAAGGACGCTCGCGAACTCGGCAAGGCCGCCGGTGAAATTGCCGTCAGCCTGGCCAGTGGCACCGACATGTCCGGCGTCGATGGCGCAGCTGCCTGGACGTCTCCGTCCGGCACCGAGCTGACCGCCAAGTTCCTGGCACCGCTCCCGGTCACCAAGGACAACCTGACCGCGGTCGTCGATGCAGGCTGGATCTCCAAGGATGATCTGTGCCAGGGCGTCGAGAACGGCCCGGCTCCCTGTAACTAATAACACTACGCTTAATGTACGGCCCCGGTTACTGTTAACCGGGGCCGTAATAACAGGGACAGCTGCTGCGAAAGCCGCTCCCCGGGATGGGCCACCCGATGCGTAAGCGTAATGGTCTCCAAGCAGGAGTAACCTCTATGTCTGACACCGCACTGTCAGGGCCCAAAAGCCCGACAGCACGAAACTTGTTTGCCGCATTGCAGCTGGACACACGGCTTCTCGGCATGATCGGGGCGTTCATCGTCCTGTGCCTGGTGTTCAATGTGATTACGGATGGCCGGTTCCTGACGCCGCGCAACATCTTCAACCTGACGATCCAGACCGTGTCCGTTGCCATCATGGCCACCGGCATGGTGTTTGTTATCGTCACCCGCCACATCGATCTGTCTGTCGGCTCCGTTCTGGCGACGGTCGCGGCGGTCATGGCGGTTGTCCAGACCGATGTCCTGCCGCCGCTGCTCGGTCTCGGCAATCCGGCTATCTGGATCCTGGCCATTCTGGCCGGTGTGGTTGTTGGTGTGCTGATCGGTGCCTTCCAGGGCTGGATGGTCGGTTATCTCGGCATTCCGGCCTTCATCGTGACGCTCGGCGGCCTCCTGGTCTGGCGCAACGTTGCCTGGTTCATCACCTCCGGTCAGACGATCGGCCCGCTCGATGAAACCTTCACCATGATCGGCGGTATCGGCGGCACCATGGGCGAAACGGGGTCGTGGATCTTTGGCGTTCTGGCCGTCGCCGTTGCGCTGTGGATGCAGGTCTCCTCGCGCCGCCGCAAGGCTGCGCATGGGTTCCCGGTCAAACCCGGCTGGGCGGAAGTCACCATGGGTGTCATCACGACCGGGGCAATTCTCGGGTTCGTCTGGGTGCTGAATGCCTATGACATTCCCACGGCCCGTCTTGAGCGGATCTTCGAGGCCCGGGGCGAAACCATGCCGGAAGGCCTGGTCATGGGCTACGGCATTCCCTACTCGGTGCTGCTCCTGATCGTGGTTGCCGTCGTCATGACCATCGTCGCACGCCGCACCCGTCTCGGACGCTACATCTTCGCAACCGGCGGCAACCCGGATGCCGCGGAGCTCTCCGGCATCAACACCAGGTTCCTGACCGTCAAGGTATTTGCCATCATGGGCGGCCTCAGCGCGCTCGCAGCCGCTGTCGCGGCCGCACGCCTCGGTTTTTCGACCAACGACATCGGCACGCTGGACGAACTCCGGGTCATTGCCGCGGCAGTGATCGGCGGCACCGCGCTTGCCGGCGGCGTCGGCACGATCTACGGCGCCATCCTGGGCGCGCTGATCATGCAGTCATTGCAGTCGGGCATGGCCATGGTCGGCGTCGACGCCCCGCTGCAGAACATTGTCGTGGGCACGGTGCTCGTCATCGCCGTCCTCGTCGACATCATCTATCGCAAGCGCACGGGAGACTGAGACATGGACGCGCCTCTCGTAGAAATGAAAGACATGTGCATCTCCTTCGGCGGGGTGCAGGCCGTGGATCATGTCTCTGTCGATCTTTATCCGGGTGAAGTCGTGGGTCTGCTTGGCCACAACGGTGCCGGCAAGTCGACCCTGATCAAGATCCTTTCCGGTGCCTACAAGGCCGACAGCGGCGAAATCCGCATCAACGGCAAGGAAGTGCACATTCACTCGCCGCGCGACGCGCGGGCGCAGAACATCGAGACCATCTACCAGACGCTTGCTCTGGCGGACAATCTCGACGCCGCGTCCAACCTGTTCCTCGGCCGTGAACTGACCTCGCCGCTCGGCTTTGTCGACGATGATGCCATGGAAGCGGAAACCCGCAAGATCATGGGCCGGCTCAACCCGAACTTCAAAAAGTTCCATGCGCCGGTGAAAGCCCTGTCGGGCGGTCAGCGCCAGTCGGTGGCCATTGCCCGCGCGGTCTACTTCAATGCCAAGATCCTGATCATGGACGAGCCGACCGCCGCGCTTGGCGTGCATGAAACGCAGATGGTGGCTGAACTCATCCAGGAACTGAAGAAACAGGGTCTCGGCATCTTCCTGATCAGCCACGACATCCACGACGTTTTCCAGCTTTGCGACCGTATCGCGGTCATGAAAAACGGTCAGCTTGTCGGCACCGCCCGCACGACCGACGTCACTGATGACGACGTGCTTGGCATGATCATCCTGGGTAAATGCCCGGAAGGGGCGATCCCGGGTCCAGGTGCCCTTGTGGACGATACAGTGGTCGGATAAACCGACGGGACCCGCGGGCTCTTGCCCGCGGGGCTTCCTCATGGTTTGAACAGATGGCCTGGCCCTGTTCGGACGGTGTGGACACTCATGCCGACACCCGGTCACGGGCCATCGGCATTCTTTTTGATTGTTTTTGAGGAACGCACCTCATGTATATCGGCCTCGATATCGGTACCAGTTCGGTCAAAGCCATTCTTCTTGGTGAAGACCAGTCTCTGATCGCATCGGCAACCGCGGAGTTGACCGTCCAGCGTCCCCATCCGGGCTGGTCGGAACAGGACCCGGACAGCTGGTGGCGCGCTTGCGAAACCGTTCTGGACGCGCTCAAGGCGGAAGCGCCGAAGGCCATGGCTGCAGTGCGTGGCATCGGCTTGTCCGGCCATATGCACGGTGCCACGCTTCTGGATGCCTCCGGTAAGCCGCTGCGCCCCTGCATCCTGTGGAACGACGGCAGGTCGGGCAAGCAATGCTCGGACCTGGAAGCGGCCGAGCCGAAATTCCTGACGCTCGGCGGCAACCGGGTGATGCCGGGCTTCACCGCGCCGAAGCTGCAGTGGGTGCGCGAGAACGAGCCGGAAATCTTCGCCAGAACCACCATGGTTCTGCTGCCCAAGGACTATGTCCGCTTCAAGCTGACGGACGAGTACGTCGGCGAAATGTCGGATGCCGCCGGAACGCTCTGGCTGGATGTCGCCAGACGCGACTGGAGCGACGCGCTTCTGGCCGCCACGGGCCTCACTCGTGAGAACATGCCGCGCCTTGTCGAAGGCTCCGAAAGCTCGGGCACACTCAAGGCGGATCTTTGTGGCCGCTGGGGTTTCGACGCAGCTCCGGTGGTGGCCGGCGGCGGCGGCGACAATGCCGCATCTGCCTGCGGTGTCGGCGCGGTCGATCCGGGCTCGGCCTTTGTCTCGCTCGGGACCTCCGGCGTGCTGTTCGTGACCAACGACCGCTTCTCGCCCAACGTCGACAGCGCGGTTCATGCGTTCTGCCATGCCGTGCCGGACACCTGGCACCAGATGGGGGTGATCCTTTCAGCAACCGACAGCCTCAACTGGCTGGCGAAGGTACTGAAGCGGAATCCGGGTGAACTCACCGGTCTGGTCGGCAATGTGGAAGGGCCTTCGCCCGTTTCCTTCATGCCTTATCTCGGCGGCGAACGGACGCCGCACAACGACGTCGACATCCGCGCCGGCTTCTTCGGCATTTCCCACGGAACCGACGACGCCGAACTCTGCCACGCCGTGCTGGATGGTGTCGCCTTTGCGCTCAAGGACTGCCTGGAAGCGCTCAGTGTTGCCGGCACCGGGATCGAACGCGTTCTGGCGGTCGGCGGCGGGTCTCGCTCCACAGTCTGGCTGGAGATCATCGCCAGCCTGCTCAATGTTCCGGTCGACGTTCCGGTGGATGGCGACTTCGGCGGCTCGCTTGGCGCGGCAAGGCTCGGTCAGGCCGCCGCGCTCGGTAGCACCGAGGGCATTTTCACCAAGCCGGCCCTCAAGGCCAGCATCGATCCGGTGCCGGCCCTCACACAAAGATATGCCGAAGGCTACGAGCGCTGGCACAAGCTTTATCCGGCGCTCAAGCAAGCCGGCTTTTAGGAAACATATTCAAGGAGATGACAACATGAGCACTGGGTTCTTCGGCGATCTTCAGCCGATCCAATACACCGGGCCGGCAAGCACCGAGCCGCTGAGCTATCGCCACTACAACAAGGACGAGATCGTCCTTGGCAAACGCATGGAAGACCATCTGCGTCTTGCCGTGTGTTACTGGCACAGCTTCTGCTGGCCGGGGTCCGATCCGTTTGGCGGCGAAACCTTCAACCGGTCCTGGATGGCGGCTGGCGGCGATCCGATGGAACAGGCCAAACTGAAGGCAGACGTTGCCTTCGAGATGTTCCAGATCCTGGGCATGCCGTTCTTCACCTTCCATGACCGCGACGTTGCGCCGGAAGGCCGGACGCTCGCCGAAAGCAATGCCAACGTGAACGCGATTGCCGACATCTTCGAAAAGAAGATGGCCGACACCGGCATCAAGCTCCTTTGGGGCACGGCCAACATGTTCTCCAACCGCCGCTTCATGGGCGGTGCGGCCACCAATCCGGATCCGGACGTCTTCGCCTATGCCGCCGCACAGGTGAAGAACGCAATGGACGTCACCTATCGCCTCGGCGGTGAGAACTATGTGCTCTGGGGTGGCCGCGAAGGCTACGAGACCCTGCTCAACACCAACATCAAACAGGAGCTGGACCAGTTCGGCCGCTTCCTCAACATGGTGGTCGAATACAAGCACAAGATCGGCTTCAAGGGCACGATCCTGATCGAGCCGAAGCCGCAGGAACCGTCCAAGCACCAGTACGACTACGACGTCGCCACCGTCTATGGGTTCCTGAAGGCCTACGGGCTGGAAAACGACGTCAAGATGAACATCGAGCAGGGCCACGCCATCCTGGCCGGTCACTCGTTCGAGCACGAACTGCACATGGCCCGTTCGCTCGGCATCTTCGGGTCCGTCGACATGAACCGCAACGACTACCAGTGCGGCTGGGATACCGACCACTTCGGCATGAACGTGCCGGAACTGGCGCTCGCCTATTACGAGATCCTGATGGCGGGCGGCTTCACCACCGGCGGCACCAACTTCGATGCCAAGCTGCGTCGCCAGTCACTCGACCCGGTCGATCTGATCCAGGCGCATGTCGGCTCGGCCGACGCAATTGCTCGCGGACTGAAGGCCGCGGCAGCCATGATCGAGGACGGCCGGCTGAAGGGCTTCGTCGATGACCGTTATGCCGGCTGGCAGAAGCCGGAAAACGCCGACATCCTCAAGGGTGGTTCCTCGCTCGAGACATTGGCCGAGCGCGTCCACAAGGCCGACCTGGAACCGCAGCCGAAATCCGGCAAGCAGGAATACCTGGAAAGCCTGGTCAACCTGTTCGTCTGATGCAAACTGCATCCGGGGCGCTGGTTGCAGCGCTCCGGATGGCATCTCAGCTGATGTCCGGCAGGTGCCATCCGCGATCTGTCGCCACAGGGTTTCAGCTATCCGCGAATTTTTCCCGGTACTCGCCGACGGTGGTATTGAGATGCCTCTTGAACGCCCGCTGCATTTGCTGGAAATCGGAGAAACCGGAAACACGGATAGCGCTTCCCACCGGCGCACCGCCTGACAGGACATCCGCTGCCCGCTTGAGCCTGTAGCGTTCCAGATATTTCACGGGCGTTAGCCCCGCGCTTGCGGAAAACCGTCGGCTCAAGGTCCTCGGGGTCAGACCGGCAACCTCAGCCATCAACTCCAGTGTCCAGTCGCGTCCGGGATTGTCCTGCAAGGCGTCAAGCAGCCGGCCAAGTTCGCGGTCGCCGGAAAACTGCGCTTCAAGCAAGTCAGCGAACTGGGTTTGGCCACCGGCTCTTTTCAGATAGACGACCAACTCGCGGGCAACGGCAAGAGCCAGGGCTCCACCATGGTCCCTCTTGATGATCTCCAGCGCCAGATCGATGCCTGAGGCCACGCCTGCGGACGTCATCACATTGCCGTCGATGTGATACAGCTCGTCGGTAGACCAGCGCACCTCAGGAAATTGCCGTCGCACCTGTCGGGCGCGCCGCCAGTGGGTCGTGGCTTTCCGGCCATTCAAAAGGCCAGCATTGGCCAGGACCAGCGCACCGGAGCAGATCGAGATTACCCGTCTGTCCTCCATTTCCGAAGGCCATGTTGCAAGAAAATCCAGGATCATCCGGTCATGCATCGCTTGATCGACACCAGTCCCGCCCGGTATCAGGAGATCCCGCCGCCCGTTTGTCGAAGCGGTCGTGTCCACTTGCAATCTGAGCCCGCAGGAAGAGGTGACCCCCATCCCGTCCATGGAAACGAAGCGCAACCTGTAGCGTTCGGTGCCGTCTTCGTTTGCCGAACTGAAAACCTGCGCGGGACCTGCCACATCCAGGATGTTCAGGCCGTCGAAAAGCAGGATGTCGATCTGGCGAAGCGTTTTGTCCATAATTGACGACACTATGTCATTATAGACAGTCGGTTCAACCGGTAAACAGGAGTGATCCCTGGCGTAACCGGTACGGACGGCCTCATGCTCACGAGAAACTTTCTCCTCATTCTCCTTGCGAATATCGTGCTCGGCTCGGCAATGCCGATGCTGATCATCCTTGGCGGTCTGGCAGGAGGGTGGCTGGCTCCCCACGTGTGGCTCGCAACCGCTCCGCCGTCGACGCAGATGCTGGTCGGCATCATCGTGGCAACGCCGGTATCTCTCTTCATGGGGCGCTTCGGCAGGCGAGCAGGTTTCCTGCTTGGCGCGGCAATGCTGGTCTTCGGCGGTATCTTCGCGGCATTGGCGCTTGTTCTGCAGAATTTCATCCTGCTCTGCCTGGCACATGCGGCTCTTGGGGCCGCATTGATCAGCGTGAACTATTTCCGGTTTGCGGCCTCCGAGGCGGTTCCCGCCGAACATCGGGCCCAGGCGATTTCCTTCACACTGGCTTCCGGACTGGTGGCCGCGTTGCTGGGGCCGCAACTGTTCAATGAAGCAAAGGACGCACTGGCGCCGATACCGCTGGCAGGAGCCTATCTTGCAATCGCCATGCTCGGAGTTCTGGGGGCGTTGCCGGTCTGGTGGTTAAGGATGCCGGCATCGCCACTCAAGGTGGCCCACAGGCGCGCGGAAAGCGCGGTACGGATCCTGAGCCGTAATCCTGGGGCGGTCGGAGCGATCGGGCTTGCAGCTTTGTCACAGGCGATGATGGTTCTTCTGATGACCCCGACACCCTTGGCGATGATCGGTTGCGGGTTCGCCGAAGGCCAGGCCGCGGATGTCATTCGCTGGCACGTGGTCGCAATGTTCGCGCCCGGTTTCTTCACGGGGTTTCTGATCCGCCGCTTCGGTGGAACCAGGATCGCCGTCCTGGGGCTCGTTCTCCTGTTCGCTTCCGCGCTGACGGCATGGTCCGGCATCGGCCTGCTCGAATTCTACGGTGCCCTCGTCCTGTTGGGCGTGGGTTGGAATTTCGGTTTCATCGGAGGAACGCATTTGCTGCAGGCAGCCTTGAGCGACGAGGAAAGGCCGCTGGTCCAAGGCGTCAACGATACGCTTCTTGCGGTTTCGTCCTCCGGAGCCTCGCTTCTCTCCGGCGTGCTGTTTGCGGGGATCGGCTGGACGGGTCTGGCTGCGGTGTCCGCTCCTGTCCTGGTGCTGCTCGCACTGATCCTGGTGCTTCGCCTCCGGCGCAGGGAAACCGTTGCAAGGGCGTGAGACGAAAGTCGGCCCTAGTAGCTCTGGAACAACCGAACGCCGTCCGGGTCTGACAGGTTGTGCAGGCGGTGTGCGGCATGGCGGGCGAAGCGGTGGGTTACCGATTTCCGGGTGGCCGCCGCCAGCTTGTGTTCCGGTGCTTCGCGCAGGATCTCCGCCCCGAAGCCGTCGGAAACAATCAGCCCGGCTTCCTCGGGAAAGATCTCCAGCGGGACGTCCGGATGCGTCGCGAAATAGAGCCGGTCGCAATGAAGGCGGTAGTCCGGCCACTTGGTATCCGCCCGGAAATCGGCAATCGAGGATTTGACCTCGACTATCCAGAGCTCATGTTTCGGCCCAAGCGCCAGAAGATCCGCCCGCCGGGCGGAGGCAAGAGTGACTTCCGGCAGGCAGGCGAAATCGAGCTGTCGCAACAGCCGCGCGGCCCCGCGCCAGACCTTCAGCGCGGTTTCCGACTGACGTCCGTCCTTGAGCGGGTCATCCAGCTGAATCCGCCCCGCTAGTGGCTGATGATCGGGTTCCATGCGCATTTTGTTCCACATTTGTTCGTTTTTTGCAAGTTTTGCCGTTGGCGACATTGACCTTTCCTGCCAACTTGCGCGATGTTTCGGCGCATCGGATAATCCGGTTGGATCTTGTCACTCCGGGAGGGGGTAGCGGTTGAACGGTTTCACACGAAATGCCTTGTTGGGCGTTGCACTGGCGTTTGCGTGCGGGCCTGCGCTTGCAGGCAAGGGAGACCTGATGTTCCAGGTGCCGAAATCCGCACCCCTTCTGCAAGGGCGGGCACTGGATCTGCGTTTTGCGGATTTCGCGCAAGGCATATGGGTGCGGGAACTGCAGGATTGTCCTGCTCCGCGGATCGACCGAAGCGCGCCCGGTTCCACGCTGGCCATCTACCGCGGTCTTCTGGAAACCCCGGGGCGCATCTGTCAGGTGTATGGGGCCGAAAAGAGCGGCAAGATGACCCAGCGTGCGGCAATCAGTTGCCTGCTGACGGATGGCGGCGAGGCGATCGAACTGGTCACCGTTCGGCCCCGTGGTACGGAAGGGCTCATGGTTCAGGAAGGCGAAAAGCCGCCGGTCCATTTCCGCTTCTGCGAGAAGATCGTGCCGATCCTGCAGTCGTCAAACAGCAACTGATGCCCCCTTTTGCTGGTTGGGTTGGAAGCCAGGAGCCTGAGTGCAAAACGCTCATCCTGAGGAGCCGCAAGGCGGCGTCTCGAAGAATGAGGCTGGTGGCAAGGATAAAGCCATCTTCCAGTGGGGCGTCAGGCAATATTTCGCATTTGTCGCCAGGCCGGCTCAGGTCTCCAACCTGTTCCAGGCGGTTTATCAGACGCTCTTTGACGTGAAACAGGCGCAGGCAGGTGGAGAGCAAAGTCCACAAGGCGTTCCAGTGCTCCCGCAACAGCCTTCTTACTCAGTTTCGGACGGCATTCCAGCCGGGTCCATCCAGGTCATTTCCAGAATGTGACCGTCCGGGTCTGCTATCGCGCAGTTGTAAAGCCAGCCCATATCCATGACGTCCCGTACTTTCGCGTCGCCCCCCGCTGCCGACCCGGCCGCGATGACATTGTCGACTTCCTCCCGGCTGTCGTGGGAAAGGGCAAGCAGCATCTGGCAAGTCTGATGGGCGTCCGGAATTTTCCGCGATACGAAGCTGGCAAAATACTCCCGCGTCAGTAGCTGAAACGTGATCGTGTCCGACCAGACCATGCTGGACGCCTGGGCGTCGCTGAACTGGTCGTTTCGGAAGCAACCAATTGCTTTGTAGAATTCCGTGGCAGCGGCAAGATCCGCAACAGGCAGGTTCACAAAAATCATCTTGGACATCGCAATTCCTCAAGGTCTGGGGATGGAACGGGGTTGGTCTGTTGCAAGGGGAAACGGCCGATTGCCGATCGCCGGATGCATGATTGCCGTGCCCTTCACCACCGTTGAACGAGAGGACAGTAGTTGCTGATCTGAAATGCTTGTAGTAACAAAAATGAAATGCAGCATTCCAATCCGCTAAAACTGAAATGGGACGATCTGCGCTTTATCCTTGCGGTGGAGCGGACCGGTTCGTTCGCAGGCGCTGCCGGACAACTGGAAACCAGCACGCCGACCGTGTTCCGGAGAGCGCGGGATATGGAGGATCGGCTTGGTACGCAGTTGTTCAGGCGCGATACCACCGGTGTGACCCTGACGGCTGCGGGCCATGATGCCGCGACGCTTGCAAAGTCGATGGAACTGGAAATCGCGTCTCTGGAGACGCGGATCGCGAATGAAGACCGGCAACTGGCTGGTACGGTTCGCCTCGCCACGGTCGATACACTCATTGCCGGACCGCTGATGCCGCTGGTGTCAAGATTCCGGGAGCAGTATCCGGACCTTTGCCTTGATATCAGATCAGGCGTCGGAATGGCTGACATCGGCCAGCGGGAAGCCGATGCCGCATTGAGAGCGGGAGGCGAGCCGCCTGAAAGCCTCGTGGGACGGCGCCTGTGCCGGATCGCGGTCGCGCTATATTGTGGCCCTGAGTTTTTTCGGAAGTCGGGCAACCCGTCGGCGTTAAGCCAGGTAGATCCGGACCCGATCTCCGACCTGGAAGCCCTTCACGCATGTCTTGCCCGGCAGCGGTTGCCGTTCTGCCTGCCGGACGGTGACCTTCAGCACCTTGCCACGGCAAAATGGCTTGCGGACCGGAAGCGGTTCGTGGAACCTGCACTCAAGGTCAACAGCATCCATACACTGGAACAGGCCGTGGCCAACAACGTGGGTCTCGGGCTGTTGCCCTGCTACCTGGCGGATCTCAATCCGCGATTGGTCCGCTTGACGGCGCCGATTGAGGAGTTTGCCAGCGATCTCTGGTTCCTGACACACAGGGAACTACGGGAAACGGCCAGGATCAGGGTCCTTTCGGATTTCCTGTTTCGTGAATTCAGGTCCCTCAAGGATCTTTTCGAGGGACGTACCAGATCTGTCGAAGGTGATTTTTCAGGTCGGTGAAACCAGGGCGTCAACCGAGAGGGCGCCGGAGCTGGATCAGATCTCCGGCCCGCTCCACAGGTTCGACTTCGCAGTTTTCTTCGGCGTGCGGCTTTCCGAAATATGCGCCGTCAGCGGGTCGAGCGTACACAGGGCGTCATACTGGCTGAGGAACACCTGCCCGCTCAAATGCTTCAGGAAATCGGTCCGCTTCAGTCGGTCCATCACCGGTCCTTTCACCTCCGAAAGGTGGAAGGAAACACCGGAATCCGACAGGCGGTGGTTGATTTCCTCAAGGCTCTCCAGGGCGCTGGCGTCGATCTCGTTCACGGCCGGGCACATCAGCACCACGTGTTCGATATCGGGCTTTTCGGCCACCAGTGCATAGATCCGGTCTTCCAGAAACCGCGAATTGGCAAAGAACAGGCTTTCATCGACCCGTAGCGTCAGCACCCGGTCACCCGTCACCACGGCGTGCCGGTCAACATTGCGGAAGTGCTCGGTTCCCGGCACGACGCCGACAATTGCCATATGCGGCCGGCTGCTGCGGTAAAGATAAAGCGCGATCGACAGGGCAACGCCGGTCACCACGCCCGGCTCGACACCGAAGAACAGTGTGATCAGGATCGTCGCGGCCATGGCCGCGAAATCGCTCTTCGAATAGGCGAACGTCCGCTTGATCGCGCCGAGATCGACCAGCGACAGCACGGCAACGATAATGGTGGCGGCCAGAGTTGCCTGCGGCAGATGCGTCAGCAGCGGGGTCAGGAACAAGGTGGCCAGCGCAATGCCGACGGCGGTGAAGGCACCGGCCGCCGGGGTTGCCGCCCCGGCATCGAAATTGACGACCGAGCGGGCGAACCCGCCGGTGACCGGATAGCCGCCGGAAATGGCGGAGGCAATGTTGGAGGCGCCGAGGCCGATCAGCTCCTGATCCGGCTCGATCCGCTGACGCTTCTTGGCTGCCAGCGTCTGCGCTACGGAAACGGATTCCACAAAACCGATAACCGAAATCAGCAGCGCGGGACCGGCAAGCGCCAGCCACAATTCGCTGTCGAAGGCTGGCAGATGCGGCACCGGCAGGCCGGAGGGAATGTCCCCGACAACACGCACGCCTTTCTCGCCGAGTTGAAAGACGGCGGACAGGATCGTGGTCACCGCTACGGCTGCCACTGGCCCGGCCTTGGTCAGGATATCGGCAAAGAACGGTTTCAGTCCCATGCCGAGCAGCAGTTTCTTCAGGCCCTTGCGCACCCAGAACAAAAAGGCCGTGGCCGATACGCCGATTGCGAAGGTGATCCAGTTGATCTCGCCAAGGTGCTGCAGGATGGAGCCCAGGATGTCGTAAAGCGTATGCCCGTTCGCCTTGACGCCGAGGATGTGCTTGAGCTGGCTGGAAGCAATCAGCAGGCCCGACGCGGTGATGAAGCCGGAAATCACCGGATGGCTCAGGAGGTTCGCCAGGAAGCCGAGCCGGAACAGGCCCATGGCGATCAGCATCAGGCCCGAGAGGAAAGCGAGAATGATGGCGGCACCCAGATATTCCGGGGTGCCCTGCCTGGCCAGTTCGCCAACGGCGGAAGCCGTCATCAGCGAGACCACGGCAACCGGCCCGACGGCCAGCGCACGGCTGGTGCCGAACAGGGCGTAGGCGACAAGCGGCAGGATGGATGCATAAAGGCCGACTTCGGGGGGCAGGCCAGCCAGAAGCGCATAAGCAAGAGACTGCGGGATCAGCATGATCGTCACGATCACCGCCGCAACGAGATCGTTTGTCGCCGTTTCCCTGTCATAGCTCTTGCCCCAGTCGAGAATGGGCAGATAGCGCTTTAGGCGGATCATTTTTCTTGGCCTTTGTCGGGGCTGGTAAAAACTCGAGCCGGGAAGCCGGCTCGAGTTGCAGGTTGGTATGACGGGCCCGTTTCCCGGGCTTGTTATGCTGCCGATACTTTTTCCGGCTTGGCCAGCCATTCCTTGCCGCGCAACATGGCACGCCAGTAAATGGGAGGCAGGATGCGCTCCTTCAGGAGCCATGCAGTGCGCGTTGGCTTGGTCCCGTCCACCAGCCAACGCGGGAAGCTCGGCAACAGCGTTCCACCGTAGCCGAACTCGGCCAGGACGATCTTGCCACGTTCAACGGTGAGCGGGCAGGATCCGTAGCCGTCATATTGGGCTGTCGCGCTGTGCCCTGCGATATCGGAAACGATGTTTTCCGCGACCACCGGTGCCTGTTTGCGCGCGGCTGCGGCCGTCTTGGCGTTCGGTGCGTTCATCACATCACCGAGCGACCAGATGTTGTCGAAGGTCTTGTGGCGCAGCGTGGACTGGTCGACATCGACCCAGCCGGCGGCATCCGCCAGCGGCGAGACGCGGATGAAATCGGGCGCCGTCTGCGGCGGCGTCACATGCATCATGTCGAACTCGACTTCCACCTGGCGTGGATCCTTTTCCGGTTCCTTCACCTCGAAGACGGCCTTTTTGCCGGGCCCGTCGACGGCAACCAGATTGTGGAAGAAGTTCAGGCCGGCATCGTATCGCTTCACGTAATCCATCAGCGCAGGCACATAGTCCTTCACGCCGAACAGCACACCGCCGGCATTCATGAACTGGATGTCGATCTTGTCCAGAGTGCCGGACTTCAGCCAGTGGTCTGCGGAAAGATACATGGCCTTTTGCGGCGCACCGGCGCATTTGATCGGCATGGGCGGCTGGGTGAACAGCGCCCGTCCTGCCTTCATGGTCTGCACCAGGTGCCAGGTGTAGGGGGCCATGTCGTATCGATAGTTGGACGTCACGCCGTTCTTGCCGAGCGTGTCGACAAGGCCTTCGACCTTGTGCCAGTCGAGCTTCAGGCCCGGGCAGACCACCAGCCGTCCGTATTTGACCACACGGCAGCCGTCCAGAACGACGGCATTGTCCTTCGGTTCGAAGGCAGCGACAGCCGACTTGATCCAGTGAACGCCCTTCGGAATGAGGGAGCCCATGGTCTTGGCTGTGTCCGAGGCCTCGAAGATGCCGCCGCCGACCATCGTCCAGCCGGGCTGGTAGTAGTGAACGTCTGCCGGGTCGATGATGGCGATTTCCAGGTCCGACTTGCGGGAAAGCAGACTGGAAGCCACCGAGATGCCGGCAGCGCCACCGCCCACGATGACAACGTCGAAACGCGCATCCTCGGCAGTCTCGGTCGGCGTGCGGCCGCCGTTGGCGATGCGCCGCACCACGCCAGCCATGTCGTAGCCGGCGGCCTTGGTTTTGGAGAGGATGTCGGAGAGTGGCAGCTTTTCGGCCTGGGACAACGACCAGAGCGTTGCCGAGCGCGTACCGGTCCGGCAATAGGCCAGGATCGGTTTCGGCAGGCTTTCCATCAACCGTCCGAATTCTTCGGCATCCGTATCGCCCACCTTGCCGGCAACGATGGGCAGATACCGCGCTTCCATTCCGAGCTTGCCGGCAGCCGCTTCGATTTCCTCGAACGAGGGCTGGTCGGCACCTTCTCCGTCGGGGCGATTGCAGATCACCGAGCGAAAGCCCTGTTGTGCAAAGTCGGCCATGTCCTCGGGTTTTACCTGGGGAGCTACCGATATCTGGGAATTGATTGCTTTCATGGGTCCTGTCCGCCTCCTCCCGGCGATGAAGTCTCGACCGATTTTCTGCAGACGCCCTCCCCGCGTGGATTCACGGGGATCAGCCGCCTGCTTCGGTTCTGCTAGAGGGGCCGTTCATTGGCCTCGATCAGAGGCCGTTGACCGGCACTTTCAGGAAGGTCTTGCCGCTTTCATCCGCGGGCGGCAGCTTGCCGGCGCGCATGTTCACCTGCAGCGAGGGGATGATCAGCTTCGGCATGTCGAGCTGGGCATCGCGTTCCGTGCGGAACTTGACGAATTCTTCTTTCGTCTTGCCGCCGCCGACGTGGATGTTGTGTTCCTTCTCGGCACCCACCGTGGTCTCCCACTGGATGTCGCGGCCGTTCGGGCCATAGTCGTGGCACATGAACAGGCGCATGTCGTCCGGCAGGGCCAGCACCTTCTGGATGCTGTCGTAAAGTGTTGCCGCATCACCGCCCGGGAAATCGGCCCGAGCCGAGCCGCCATCGGGCATGAACAGCGTATCACCGACAAAGGCGGCATCGCCCATCACATGCACCATGCATGCCGGAGTGTGGCCGGGCGTATACATGGCAAAGGCGGTCAGCTCGCCGATCTGATAGACGTCTCCGTCACGGAACAGGCGGTCGAACTGGCTGCCGTCGCGCTGGAACTCCGTGCCTTCGTTGAACACCTTGCCGAAGGTCTCCTGGACGACGGTGATCTTGTCGCCGATGCCCAGCTTGCCGCCCAGTTTCTGCTGGATATACGGCGCTGCCGACAGGTGATCGGCATGAACATGTGTCTCGATCAGCCATTCCAGCTTGAGATCCTTCTCGCGGATATAGGCGATGATCTGATCGGCATGGTCATAGGTGATGCGGCCGGCGGCGTAGTCGATATCCATCACGCTGTCGACAACGGCACAGGCGTTGGAAGCCGGGTCCTTGACCACGTAGCTGATCGTGTTGGTGGCCGGATCGAAAAAGGGTGTGACGTCAGGTTTGACACCCATGTCGACCGGATAGTTTGAGTTGCTCATAACAGTCTCCCGTTTGTTTTTGCCGGCCGAGCCGGGTCAGGCTTTTGCGGGTTGCTGGCGATGGCCGAGGGCGATCATCCATCTTGCGGTCAAGATGCCGGCAACGATAGCACCGGCGGTCAGCAGAGGCTCCATGCCCAGGCCCAGCACCGGAACAAGACCACCCGGACAGAAACCGCTCAGGCCCCAGCCGATGCCGAAAACCGCGGAGCCGCCGATCAGTTTGGCGTCGAGATCGGTTTTCGAAGGCAGGTTGAAGCCCTGTGCCAACAGCGGCGTGTTCATCCGGAAGACCAGACGATAGCCGATGGCCGTGACAAGCAGCGCACCGCCCATCACGAAGGCAAGGCTCGGGTCCCAGGTGCCGGCCACATCGAAGAAGTTCAGGACCTTGGCGGGGTCGCCCATGCCCGAGATCAGGATGCCGCAGCCGAAGAGGAGGCCAATGGCAAAAGCGGAAAGAAGTTTCATGCCGTTATCCTCCAAAGACGTGGCGGGTCAGGTAGACGGTCACACCCGCGGTTGCCATGAACGTGACGGTTGCCACGATGGACCGTGCCGACAGGCGCGAGATGCCGCAGACACCATGGCCGCTCGTGCAGCCGGAGCCATAGGTCGTGCCGATACCGGTCAGAAAACCGCCGGCCACCAGCAGCAGCGGGGAGGACGGCACGGTGATTTCCGGCAGTTGCCCGGTTAGGCCAAGCATGATCAGCGGGCTGGCGACCATGCCGGCCAGAAAGGCGGCGCGCCAGGCCCAGTCCTGGTTGAACTGCGTTGTCAGAAAGCCGCTGGCAATGCCGTTGATGCCGGCAATGCGCCCGAGCACAGCCATCAGGGCAACCGTGGCAACGCCGATCAGCGTTCCACCCAGGAAACTCATAAGGGGTGTAAAGTCAGTCATGATGTGCCCTTGATACTTTTTTCGTATATTCAAATATATGAATATACGAAAAAAGTATCAAGGGGTAATTTTCGATCGGGCTTCCGGGAATGGGGATCTGACACGCGAAAAACAAACTCCGCCACCGGTGCCTAACCCACTGAAATAACGACATCGTGCAGCGTGAAGTGAAGCCTGGATCCGAAGAGGTTCTGCAAGAGAATGGTGGCCCAATAGGACATTTTTGGGACCGCGTTGTGTGAAGGCTCAACAGATCAACCGTCTCTAAACCAGCGCAAGGGGCTGGTCCGGAAAGTGTTGCAGGCACCAGATCCGAACCGCTGCGATGGCGAGATTACTGAGCCTGCGGTGCAGCCTCGGGCGTATCTTTTGCAGGAACCCCGGACGCAGCCGGAGGTACCGGACCAAAGCTGAAGCCGAGCACGACTTCGGTACCGTCCGCTCGTTTTCGCGTTATCGCGCCAGGCAGCAGATGGGCCGGATTGTCGGTCGGGTCCGGAGTTTCGATATCCGTTTTTGGACCGGAGAACTCGCCCATCGGTCGCAGGATATCTTCATGTACCACGCTGCCGAGGTACAGCGGATGCAGGCTGCCCGCTTGCAGGATGGCATAGCGGCTCGGCCAGAGCCGCAGCACCCAGCGTCCGCTTTTGTCTGCGTCGGCGGAATGATCCTTGCGGATGAGAACGAGTGATGGTTGGCGCCCGTTCTGGCTTCGGGGCAGGATCGGCAGGGAATCCGGCGGTGTCTTGCCTTCCACGAACCCGCCTGCGCTCGAGAGTGACCATTTCGGCGGTTTCTGCCAGCCATCGGCTTCGGCAGCCTGGGCAAAGCGGTCCAGGGACCCGGTGTACTGGATCACCAGCGGTTCCTCGGTATCGCCATTCAGTTCGATCCGATGGGCAGGCAATGCCCGCCACCCGCCTGCCAGCCAGCCCGTTGCTGTCAGCGCTTCGGTGTTGGTGCGCGGCTCATAGATCTGAAGTGCCTTGTCATAGGTGCCTGAAAGGTGCCAGGCGCCGAAGATGCCGAGTGTAGCGACGACGATGACGGCAAGTGTCGTCCGGCCGATCTTCTCGTTGTGGATCGGGCCGAAAACGAAGGCGAAGGCGGAGACCATACCAATGCCGAACAACAGTCCGGCCAGGACGTCCGACATCCAGTGAGCGCCAAGGTAGACGCGCGAAAAGCCGATGGTGATGACCAGTGTCGCGGTGATGGTGAAAATGCTGGCCTTGGCCCAACGGCTGAGATCGTGGGCGATCAACACCGCGCAAATGCCGTAGAGCACCGCGTTCAGCGTCGCATGGCCACTGGGAAAACTGTAGGCGTCGGCACCCGCATAAAGCTCGATCGGCCGCGAGCGATGCAGCATCAGCTTGAACAGGGGCACGAACATGGCGGTGCCGGCCATCGCGATGACGAAGCCGATGCCGCGCCGCCAGGCTTTCCTCAGGAACAGATAGGCGGCAACCGCAACGGTGACGGCGGTAACGACGATCCCGTCGCCGAGCGATGTCACGAACACCATGATCCGGTCGCCGACCGGCGTGCGCAGGCTGTCGAACAGGTTCAGGATGGCAAGGTCGGCCCGCACCATCGGTTCGCCGGGGGCGATTTCTCCAACGATCCAGAAGAAGGCCGGCAAGGAAATCAGCAGGATCAGCGCCGAGGCCAGCATGCCTGCCGAGCGTGGATGCGCGGGGTCGAAATTGCGCGCGATCCATTGGGATACCCGGTCTTGACGCTTGGCGAAGCGTTTGACGATGGCCGCATGGGTGTTGGGAAACAGCGGCAGGACAATCAGGATCAGCCAGCGGCCGAGCATCACCGCCAGAAAGACGATGACCAGGAGAGCGCCGAGCACCAGGGCCAGTCGTCCGCTGATCTGGCCGATGGCATCAAGCGCGGAACCTGCAATGATACCGGGGGCGATATGCACGATCGTCCAGGCAAAGGCTGAGGTGACGTTGACCACCGAAAAGCGGGTGAAATTCATGCCGGCCATGCCGGCGATGCCTGGAACCACCGATTTTACACCAGGCACAAAGCGGCCGATAAAGACGCTCTTGCCGCCGTGTTTCTTGAAGAAATTCTCGCCGCTTTCCACAATGTCCGCATATTTGTTCAGCGGCCACATGGTCTTGATCTTGTCCTTGAAGGTGTAGCCGATCCAGTAGGAGATCGCATCACCTGCGGTCGCTCCCAGGGTCGTCCAGATGAACAGCGGCACGGGATCCAGCTTGCCGAGCCCGACGAGCGTTCCGGCGCCCACCAGCACCACCGTCGTCGGCACGAAAAGGCCGATCAGGAACAGCGCTTCGCCCATGGCGGCCAGAAAACAGATCAGACCTGCCAGGGACGGGTTTTCCGCGATGAAGGTCAGAACAGGATCAAGAAATTCGGTCACGGGGTCGGTCGTGTTGGTCGAGAAAAGTGAAAAACTGTCAAATGCCGGGTGCCTTCAAAGACGTGAAGGAAACGGTTACCGCTTCATATAGTTGCGCCTTCTTCCATCCGATAGCGAAAAATTGGAATCTCCTGCCATTCGGGAACATTGAAGCAAGAGATGGTTTTTTAAGTGCGGCTGTTTCAAGATGCAGCCAGTGCGTCTTTTCTTTTGAGGTCTTCATGTTTGAATCCGCCCGCCTGCCGCAGAACATGGACAAGAAAACCTTCAAGAAACTGGAGCCGCAGTTGCGCGAGGCGCTGCTGGCAGCCCAGCTGCCCGTTGTCGAGAAACAGCCGTTCTCGACGATGATCCTGGTTGATGGCCTGGATGGCGCGGGCAAGGGCGAAGCGGTTGCCCGGCTCTACGGCTGGATGGATGCGCGCCATCTTGTCTGCAACGCCTATGGCGAATTGATGGACGAAGCCCGGCTGCGCCCGCCGCTGTGGCGCTACTGGCGCGATCTGCCGCCCAAGGGCGAGACGGCCATCGTGTTCGGGAGCTGGTATCAGACCGTTCTGCGGGACTGGATCTACAAGAAGATCGACGAGGACGCCTTCGACAAGGCCCTGACCCGGATCCGCCGGTTTGAGGAAATGCTCGCCAACGAGGATGTGCTTATCCTGAAATTCTGGTTCTACCTGCCCAAGAAGGAACAGGAAGAACGGCTGAAGCACATCGAGAAAAAACATGCCGCGCGCCATGTGCTGGCCGACTGGGCGGCGTTGAAGCACCACAAGAAGGCGAGCGAGGCCGGCGAAAAGATCATTCTGGAAACCAGCAAGGGCTACGCGCCCTGGTTTGTCATCCCCTCGCAGGATCCCGAGTACCGGGATGCCGCGCTGGCACAAACGGTTGCCAATGCCATGAAGCTGAAGCTGGAGGACGGTGAACCGCATTCGATTGCCGCACCTCCCGTGGTCGGCGGCCTGAAGCGCGAGACGGCGGTCGACACCATCGACCTGACGGAAAAGCTGGAGAAGTCGGAATACGAAGAGCTTCGTGACAAGTACCAGAAGCAACTGTCCGATCTGTCGGACATGAAGTCCCTGTCCAAGACGGGCGTTGTTCTGGTGTTTCAGGGCAATGATGCCGCCGGCAAGGGTGGTGCGATCCGCAGGGTGATCCGTCCGCTCGATCCGCGCATCTACAAGGTTCACCCGATCTCGGCACCGACCGACGAGGAAAAGGCCCGCCCTTACCTGTGGCGCTTCTGGCGGCGCGTGCCGGCCAAGGGACATTTCGCCATCTTCGACCGGTCCTGGTACGAACGCGTGCTGGTGGAGCGTGTCGAAGGATATGCCGGACACGACGACTGGCTGCGCGCCTACAACGAAATCAACGAGTTCGAGCAGGAACTCACGGACTTTGGCTACATTGTCTGCAAGTTCTGGCTCGCTATTTCAGAGGACGAGCAGCTGCGCAGGTTCAAGGCGCGCGAGGACACGGCCTACAAGCAGCACAAGATCACGGATGACGACTGGCGCAATCGCCTGAAATGGGACCAATACGCCATCGCCGCCGGCGACATGATCGATCGCACATCAACTCACTACGCCCCCTGGACGCTGGTCTCCTCCGAGGACAAGCGCCATGCCCGGATCAAGGTTCTGAAAACGATCTGCGACCGGCTGGAGGAAAAGCTTTGAGAAGGTGGATAGGCAGCGAATTTGATCTGGTTGAATTAACTTCAAGTGACGATGCTACAGCAACCTTCTCGCGAAAACTAACTGCAAATACCTGTCGGGTATTCTGAAAAAACGTAGTCTTTCATCGAATTGTAGCGGATGAATACGTCTTGTTCGCTAAAGGGGTACACTCGGCGTTCGTATACCTTGTCACCAGTTGCTTCAATTACTCCAGAAACACAAATAGTATACTCTGATGCAGGATACTCACTGTAGGTAGTAAGACTAGTCGTCAGTGTTTCTTTGGGAGGAAGTATCGTCTTAAGTTCTTTGACTTCTCGTTCCCCTTGAAAAAATCTGAAAGTTACCTCTCTCACACTGAAATTCGTAGGGTTTTCGTATGTAACGTCAAAGCCGCCGAAACTATTAGTATTCAAAATTTTTAAATTCAGCCAATAGGGAATATTTTGTGCTGTTGCTTTTGTATTTTCTTCTATCGATTTAGTATTTTTCTCTATTTTATTTGTGTTTTCTGATATTTCGGAGTTGGAGTTTTGAAGTTTTTCCAAAAAATCAATTGCTGCACCTGGCTGTAAAAGAGCGTAAACTGCAGCAATTCCACCCAAAATACCGAAGAGTTGAGAGCCTCGTTCAAGGATAATTTTGGCGAATTTAATAATATTCAACATTCTCTCCATTGGTAGAGTAAATTTTTTATTCTAAATGCACTTATTGTTTTGTAGTCTGAGAGGTGATTTAAAGAAAAGTTGCTTCAATATTAAAGCCGTTATTTCTCCAAAGCTTTACAAGGCTCCTGCCAGGTAATCCATCGCCGCCTGCACTCCGCCCCGCCCATGGGGAATGCCCAGTTTCTGGAAGCCGAGTTCAATGGCTGACAACGTGCCGAGCAGCATGACGGCGTTGACGTGGCCCATGTGGGCAATGCGGATGCCCTTGCCGGACAATTCGCCGATCGTTCCACCGATGGTGACGCCGCAGACTTCCTTGGTGAAGCTTCTGAGCGCCGCCACGTCGCCTTCATTGAACCGCACAACGGTGACGGAGTTCGAGCGGGCATGCGTGTCGGTGATGTTGAAGTCGATCGCGCCCTTTTCCGCCCAGACCGCAACGGCCTGCCGGGTTGCCTCACCCAGAAGGGCATGCCTGTGCCAGGTCTTCTCCAGCCCTTCCTCGAAAATGAGATCGAGGGCCTTGTGAAAGGCGAACAGAAGGTGCTCGGGCGGGGTTCCGCAGTATTTCTGGTAGTGCTCCGGTCCTTGCCGGAAAGTCCAGTCGGTGTAGTTGGTCCGCAGCTCCGCCGTTTCATGTGCCTTGTCGGCTTTCGGGCCGGCGGCAACAAAAGAGAGGCCCGGCGGACACATCAGGCCCTTCTGCGATCCCGTCAGCGCCACATCGACACCCCAGGCGTCCATCTCGAACGGCATGCAGCCTAGCGAGGCAATGGTGTCGACCATGAACAGGGCAGGGTGTGAAGCTGCGTCGATTGCCTTGCGCAAGGCGGCAATATCATTCCAGACCCCGGAGGCCGTATCGACCTGAACCACCAGGATGGCCTGGATCTCGTGGGCGGTATCCTGTTTCAGCCGTTCCTGCAGGCGGGCAGGGTCGACACCCTTGTCCCAGGCGCCGGGCAGAACCTCGATATCGAGGTCCAGCACGTTGGCAGCTTCTCCCCAGCCAAGCGCAAAGCGGCCGGACTCCAGCACGAGCACCTTGTCGCCACGCTTCAGCGTGTTGCACAGGGCGGCATCCCAGGCTCCATGACCGTTGGCTGCGTAGATGTAGGTCTTGCCTTCGGTCCGGAACAGACGCTGCAAACCGTGCAGGCAGAACCCGGTCGTTTCCAGCAAGGGGCCTTCGTAAATGTCCACCGCCGGCCGGTGCATGGCCCGCAGGACTTCCTCCGGCACATTGGTCGGTCCTGGAATCATCAGAAATTCTTTGCCATTGCGAAGCGTCATGGCGGGGTCCTCGTTTGAAGGCAGTTCCTGAACGGAAGGGGATGGGACGGCCTTGGCCGCCGAAAGATGTGTTGATGTGAAAATTGCCCGCCTGCAGGCATCCGTCAAGATGCCGGTTGGGCAGCCCGCTGGATTAAAATGCGCAACACGACGGTTTGTGCGACCGCGAAATAGTGTGGGAAAGAGAGCTTCAGACCGGAAACGGCTTTCACCCAGAAGCGGTGCAGGCAATAAGGGTTGGCAAGCTGCTGGAAACAATGATCTATTCGACCGGGCCTTGTTGCGGGTGCGATTACGTGTCTTCTGGTTGTAAAGAAAATGTCTTGTTTCCGTTAAGTAAATTCTCCAAGTTAGAGACCGTTTGGTCTCGTCGTTTAGGCGTTGCAGCATGATCCTGGTTGAAGAAGGACAAAGCCCGCTGGTTGTCTGCCTGCCCCATTCGGGCACGGAGATCCCGAACGCTGTCGAAAAAAGGCTGAACGCTACGGGCCGTCTTCAGGCCGATCTTGCCTGGCGCCTGGAACGTGTGTTCGACTTTCACGGAGAGTTGAGCGCGACAGTGCTGCGCTCCACCATTTCCCGCTACGTTGTCGATCTGGACCGCGATCCCAAGACACCTGTCAGCGCTGCGCAGGATCCAACGCGCGCCTTGTGTCCCGCCACCACGCTGGATGGCAAACGCATTTATCAGGAAGGCGAAGAGCCTGGCCCGACCGAGATCGAACAACGCACGCTGCTTTTCTATACACCCTTCCACAAGGCCCTGCGCCGCCAGATCGACCGGCTTTTGCGCAGTCATCGCAAGGTGATCGTGCTCGATTGCCAGTCCATGCGCTCGAACATCAAGGGCGTGACCGAAAATGGACTGCCGCTGGTCAGTATCGGCACAGCGGATGGAACGTCATGTGATCCGGACCTGCGCAATGTGCTGGTCGGCTCGTTCAAGGGGCGGGAAGGGTATACGGTCAGCGTCGACGAACAGACCCGGGGTGGTTTCATCACCCATACGTTCGGTCGACCGGACCGCGGCCTGCATGCGATGACGTTGCTGCTGGCACAACGCTCTTACCTGCGCCATGAATCACCGCCTTTCGAGCCGGACAAGGTGCGAATGGCCCGTCTGACGGCTGTCCTGCAGGATGCAATGACCCGGCTGGTGGACTGGACGTCGGTGGGCGGTGCTTCATCTGGCCAGAACCAGATTGAGAGCCAGCCCTTACCGGTGGAAGAGCCACTGGTGGAGACGGCGGACGCTGAAGACAGCGGCAGCAACGCTGGTCCGGTCACCGACAATGCCGAAGCGTTGACGGAAGGCGCGGCAGAAATTCCGGACGATATTTCGGCGGAAACGCCTGACGCGGCACCGGAAAAGGCGGAGATCAGCCCCGCCAATCCATTGACCCTGCCCAAGGTATCCAGCGCCCAGACGAGCAAGGTCGAGGACGGACCTGTCACGCCCTTGCTGGTGGCCGAGTAAGCTTCAGACGGTCAGACCACGTTCTTTTCGATAATCGGTGTTCCGGCAGCCAGCCGGTCGAACGCCAGCGGAGAGAGATCCAGTGTCTGATAGCCGCCTGTCACGACCAGTTCCGCAAGGCCGCGCCCAACCGCGGGTGACTGCTGCAGACCATGTCCTGAAAACCCGAGTGCCAGATAGAACCCGTCCAGCCCCTGCACTGCGCCGACAAAGGCGTTGTGGTCGAAGAGGTTCATGTCATAGCAGCCGGCCCAGGCGGCTCCCGGTCGGATTGCCTCGAAAGCGGGAACGCGCGTTGCCAGTGTCGGCCAGATATGTTCTTCGAAAAGGCCATAATCGACGTCGAAATCGTGGCAGTCCGGATCGCGATCTTCAGGCGGCGCCGAACCGCAGATATAGCCGGTACCTTCCGGACGCGCATAGGTGCCGTTCGGATCGATCAGCAGCGGAAAACGCTCCAGCTTGTCCTTGCATTCGAAGGTAAAGACGCAGCGCTTTTTGGAAACGATCGGCACGTCCATTCCGGCCTGACGGCAAAGCTCGGCTCCGCCGGATGCACCGGCGCAGTTGACGACGACAGATGTCGAAAGTCTCTCGCCCGTCGATAGCTCAACGCTCCAGCCTCCATTGCCGTCGGATGCCACCCTGGCCTTTGCGGCAATGTAGTCAACATCCAGCGACCGGGCCTTCTTGCGGAAGGCCTGCATCAGGCCATAGCCGTCGAACCAGCCTTCGCCTGTGACGCCATGGCAGCCTGCGGCAAGGTCGGAAACCTCCAGCCAGGGGAACTTCGCCTTGAGACCGTCCGGGTCAAGAAAGGCGATATCCGCGCCAAGCTGCTGCTGCAGGCGGTGATTTTCCTGAAGGATATTGAGCTTGTCGGGCGTCGCCAGAAAAAGGTAGCCACCCTCGTGAAGGTCGATAGCGGGCCTGTCGCCGTTCACGTTGAGCGCTGCTCCGATCTCCCGCAGAAAGCGGATGCCGTAAAGCGAAATCTCGATGTTGATGGCACTGGAGAACTGCTGGCGAATGGACGCTGCCGAACGCGCGGAAGCGCAGGTTTCATAGGCGGGATCCGCCTCGATAACGACGATGCGTCCGGAAAAATCGTCGCGCATGGCCAAGTGGCAGGCGACGGACGAGCCCATGACGGCTCCCCCTACGATGACGACATCCGCAGTCTGGTCCGCCATGGAGCCTCCTCAAGCGCTGTCAGGAAAAACAACGGGCCTGCTGACGCAAACCCTTTTCAAGAGAACCGAACGAGAGACGGGCGGCTTGGCCGCCCGCGTCAAATGTCATGACTTCAGGGTCTTAGAAGAACGCCTGCAGGCCGGTCTGTGCACGGCCGAGGATCAGCGCATGAATGTCATGCGTGCCTTCGTAGGTGTTGACCGTTTCCAGGTTCTGGGCATGGCGCATGATGTGGTATTCTTCCTGGATGCCGTTGCCGCCGTGCATGTCACGAGACTGGCGGGCGATATCCAGGGCCTTGCCGCAGTTGTTGCGCTTGATCAGCGAGATCATTTCCGGCGCCACCTTGCCGGCGTCGAACAGCTGGCCGACACGCAGCGCTGCCTGCAGGCCGAGCGTGATTTCGGTCTGCATGTCCGCCAGCTTCTTCTGGAAGAGCTGGGTCTGTGCCAGCGGGCGGCCGAACTGTTCGCGGTCGAGGCCATATTGACGGGCGCGGGTCCAGCAGTCTTCTGCAGCGCCCATTGCGCCCCAGGCAATGCCGTAGCGTGCGCGGTTGAGGCAGCCGAACGGGCCTTTCAGGCCGGAAACATTCGGCAACAGGGCATCTTCACCCACTTCCACACCGTCCATGACGATTTCACCGGTGATGGAGGCGCGCAGGGAAAGCTTGCCGCCGACCTTCGGTGCGGTGAGGCCTTTCATGCCCTTGTCGAGCACGAAGCCGCGGATGGCACCGTCATGTGCTTCCGACTTCGCCCAGACGACGAAGACATCTGCGATCGGAGCGTTCGAGATCCACATCTTCGAGCCGGTCAGCTTGTAGCCGCCGTCGATCTTTTCCGCGCGGGTGCGCATGCCGGCCGGATCGGAGCCTGCATCGGGCTCGGTGAGGCCGAAGCAGCCGACAAATTCGCCGCTTGCCAGTTTGGGCAGGTATTTCTGGCGCTGTTCTTCCGAACCGTAGGCATAGATCGGGTACATGACCAGCGAGGACTGCACGCTCATCATGGAGCGATAGCCGCTGTCGACACGCTCGATCTCGCGGGCAACGACGCCGTAAGCGACATAGGATGCACCGGCGCAGCCGTAGTCTTCCGGCAGGGTAACGCCCAGAAGGCCGAGTTCACCCATCTCGATGAAGATGCCCCGGTCGGTCTTTTCCTCGCGGTAGGCTTCAATGACGCGCGGCAGCAGCTTTTCCTGGGCAAATGCGCGAGCCGTATCCTGGATCAGCTGTTCGTCTTCGTTCAGCTGTTCGCGCAGGTGAAACGGGTCCTGCCAGTCGAAGGAGCCGCCACCGGCCGGTGAGGACTTAACATTCGCGGGTGCGTTCATGGTCGTGTCTCCCAGGCCGTGATCCGGCCAATGATGTGCGGCCGTTTGACGGCCAGGGTCATTCTATTTCCTCTAGTCTTGCCTCAAATCCGTTTGCGTAAAAGCGAAACCTCGTCCATCATTCATGACGAAATGGAATGAAGTAGGGGAATTTGCCATGCGGCGCGCCTTCGTCCCGCCGGCAGACACGCTGATTGCGTTCGAATGTGCCGCCCGGCATCTGAGCTTTACCCGCGCCGCGGAGGAACTGCACCTGACACAGGGCGCAGTGTCCAAGCAGGTTCGCCAGCTGGAAGACAGGCTGGGCGTCGAGCTGTTCCGGCGGGTTCGCCAGCGCATTGTCCTGACCGACGCGGGCCGGATCTACCTTCACGACATCCGAGGGGCGCTGGAACAGATGACCGCGGCCACGCGGCAGGTGATGTCCTACGCCGGCAGTGCGGACGTCCTCAACCTTGCGGTTCTGCCAACCTTTGGCACCCGCTGGCTGGCACCGCGGATTGCCGATTTCGGGCGCCGGTATCCGGACGCTGGCCTCAATCTGAGTGTGCGCCTGCAGCCGTTCGATTTCGACGAGGAGCCGTTTGACGGCGCCATTCACCACGGCGACCCGGTCTGGGCGGGGGCGATCGCCGAGCGGCTGTTCGACGAGGAAGTCATCCCCGTTGCCTCACGCGTCTTTCGCGATCGGCACCAGATCCGCACACCCGCCGATCTTGCCCGCGTGCCGCGCCTGCAGCTTGCAACACGTCCGCTTGCCTGGCGGCAGTGGTTTGATCTTGCAGGCGTGGAAACAGATGCCGCCTTCCAAGGCGCGCGTTTCGAACAGTTCGTCATGATCTCCGAGGCTGCGATCCACCACGCCGGAGCCGCGCTGATCCCACGTTTTTTCGTCGAGGCGGAACTGGCCTCAGGACGTCTCGTCCGGCTTTTCGACCTCTCCCTGTCACAGCAGACAGCGTATTATTTCGTCTATCCGGAGGGGCGGACGATGCGGCCGGTGGTGTCTGCCTTTAGAAAATGGCTGATGGAGGAAGCCCGCACCGCACGGACGCGCCGGGAAACCATGCTGCCGGGCTGAAACAGGCATCAAGACAGTGCGTCCCGCACGACGGTTCCCCTGGACCCGACTTTTTAGTGATCGGTAGAAATTGAAACCGGCGGGCACATGGCCCACTTTTCAGCGGAACGATTGCACCTTACCGGCGTTTTGCTCACAGGCACCATTCGGAGAGACCCGTCCCGCTTTCAAACTGCCGTATTCCCGCCCCGGGTTATGATCTGCTGCCAAGCCTGATGGCATTTTTCCCTGCTCGTGTAAGAAAGAAGCAGGGACAAGGAGACGTAATTGGAAAAGCATCATCTGCGCCTGATCCTCAATGGCAAGTCCGCCGGCCGCGACGATGTCCGCAGTGCGGTGGAGGCCGTTCGGTCCATGGGCCACAATGTCTCCGTTCGCGTGACCTATGAGGCCGGCGATGTCGAGAGACTGGTTCGCGATGCCCTGCGCGATCACGAGAACGAGCGGATCGACACGCTTGTCAGCGGCGGAGGTGATGGCACCTTGAACGAGGTTCTGGATGCGGCCCTGCATGATTTGCCCGAAGGGGAAAAGCCTCCTTTTTCATTTGCGGTTCTGCCTCTTGGGACGGCGAATGATTTTGCCAATCACATTGGCCTTGACCCGGCGGACATCACCTCCTGCCTGCGGTTTGCCGTGCGCGCATCCGCCAAACCGACCGACATTGGCGAGGTCAACGGCTGTGTGTTCGTCAACATGGCAACTGGCGGCTTCGGTTCACAGGTGACATCACAGACCGACCCGAACCTGAAGCGCGTTCTTGGCGGGGCTGCCTATCTCTTCACAGGTCTGCAGCGGTTTTCGGAACTTTCGGCCTGTGAAGCACGTATCGAGGCGGATGATTTCTCCTGGGAGGGCTCGTTCCTGGCCCTCGCCGTGGGCAATGGCCGCCGCGCTGGTGGCGGCATTCGGCTGTGCCCCGATGCCAGGCTCGATGACGGTTTCCTCGATCTCACCATCGTTCCCTTCCCGCAGTCGGGCAAGGTCATCGACCTTTTGTCGGTGCTGCTGGACAGCGGCGTTGACGATATCAACGGCGGCCCGATCCAGCGCAAGGTGCGCAAGCTGAAAATCGAGACCCAGCAGCCCGTGCAGTTCAATCTGGACGGCGAGCCGATGAATGGACAGTCCTGGCAGATTGGGATAAGGCACCACCAGATCGACCTCAGGCGCTGACGGTCGCCGCGCCCGGCAGCAGGCTGAAACGACGTCTGTCCGTCAGCCGAGCAAGGTGCGGGAAGGCGCAGGGCACCGCTTTCAAGAGACGGACAGCATGGACGAATACCAGCTCAAGAATTTCCTCAAGTTCGCGCCTGCCAGGCTGGGGCTGGTGCCGAAGAAACACCTGCTCGTCCACATTCCCAAGAACGGCGGCATGTCGGTGCGCCATGCCAAGGCGCTGGAAGGCAATCTGGTTCTCGCCAATCGGCGCCGCCTGAAAAGCAAGGCTTATGCAAACGCGCTGATGACCTTCATGAAGGATCGTGGGCTTCATCCGGGCTACGAACATGCCCGACTGCGGGATATCGACCTTTCGGTGCGTGCTGGCACGGTGCCTTTTGCGGTGGTTCGCAATCCCTGGGCACGGACATTTTCCAGATTCAAGTTCTACCTGCAGACAAGCGGATCCCACGAGGCGGAATTCGATCTGACAGTGAGGGGGTTCGAGGAATTTCTGGAGACGCGCCACGAGTGGGGCAAGGTTGATTTCTTCTGGCACCGCGCCTCGCTCGGCTGGTACCCGCAAAGCGACTATGTGATCGACGAGAGGGGGCAGGTGGCGGTCAATATCCTGCGTCAGGAAAAACTGGGCCCGGAACTGGCAAGATACCTCGGGGCAGATGACACGCTCGAACAGCGCAATATCTCCCGTAATGCCCGTGCCGATCAGGGAGAATTCTACACCGAAAGGAATATCGGGATCGTCGCCGACTGGTACAAAACCGAAATCGAGCTGTTCGGCTTCGATTTCGATACGCCGGCAACACGGAACGTCTTTTTCAGCTGACCTCAGTGCGAGAGTATTTTGTGGGCTTGAAGATGCGCGTTACTCTGTCCGGCTCCAGACGCTGTTTCCATCGATAACTTCCTTGGTTATCCCAAGTGCGTCTCGGTGTTCCCGGCCGATGTCGACAGCCACATATTCCCGCCGCGCGCCAATGAACCTGTTCCTGAATTGAGCGGTAAAGGCATTCAGGTCTGGGTTCATGTAGTTCAGCTGTTTTTCCGGATCGAGTGTCTCATCCATCAGTTCGGCACATCTTGCGGCGAAATCGCTGCGCAGGAAGGAGGGGCTGGTTCCGAATATCGGCCGCTTCTTGTTGAGACCCTTGCCAAGATCCATTCCGAGGAATGTCCTGCGGCCGGGTTCATAATGATAGAAGGACCGGTAGCCCCAGTTCTTTTCCCGCGTCATCAGGCTGATCTGGCGAACGTTGCGTGTCATTGCCTTACTGACTTCTTCGGGGCCAACCTCCCGGTTCAGCACCCAGTCGTCTTCCAGGTGGAAGCACCAGTCCGCAGCCGGCTGTCGCCAGAGCCAGCGGATCGCCCTGGTGAAATGGGGCGTTTCCGGCTTATTGACGACGACATTGGCGAAATGCTGTTTGCAGATCTCCTTGCAGGCCTCAACCTCCACCGGTCCGCCTTCAAAGGGATCGATGTTGACGTAAAGCGTGCCGATCTCGAAATGCCTGAACAATCGCTGTGAAAAGCTTGCAAGAGTTTTCTCCAACAGAGCAGGCCTTGCCCCCGAAACGAGGAGTACGTCGATTTTCACTGCGTCTGTCATCAAACCTGTCTGCAAATGAAGCCGGAAGTGACCACCGATAATCCACCCGTGCTTGAAATCGCCTGAATGCACCTGGCGGTTCGTTGCCGCCGCGGTTATGCCAAGCCATCAGCCTGAACGCCAGCAATCTTTGATCTGCGCGCCGCTATATCATTATGACTTTTGCTGTTGCCAGTACATGTTCAAAGCACTCGGAGGTCAGGGTTCTCTTTCTTTTGATTTTGGAACCGACTATAACGCCGGAATCTTCGGTGCGAATTGAGGTGCCGGTCGGACGCCAGCGAATGACCCACCGGTTGCCAACACTGCCAATCACTTGCGCCGCAAAAATGAAACTCCGTCCGCATTGCTTCTTGAAGAAGCTCTAACGGAACTGGATTGAGACAAAAGAGTCCGATGCAAAAAACAGCTCTCATCACCGGGATTACTGGCCAGGACGGCGCCTATCTCGCAGAACTGCTGCTCGAGAAAGGCTATACGGTTCACGGCATCAAGAGACGGTCGTCGTCGTTCAACACAGGACGGATCGATCATCTCTATCAGGACCCGCACGACCGTGATGTGAAGCTGCATCTGCACTATGGCGACATGACGGATTCTACCAACCTCATCCGCATCATGCAGGAAACGCAGCCGGACGAGGTCTATAACCTCGCCGCGCAGAGCCACGTTCAGGTATCCTTTGAAACACCGGAATATACGGGAAACGCGGATGCCCTCGGTACCCTGCGCCTGCTTGAGGCCATCCGGCTTCTCGGGTTGAGCGAGAAAACGCGCTTCTACCAGGCATCCACGTCTGAGCTCTACGGCAAGGTACAGGAAGTTCCGCAGTCGGAGACCACTCCCTTTTATCCAAGAAGCCCCTATGCCGCGGCAAAGCTTTACGCCTATTGGATCGTCGTCAACTACCGCGAAGCCTACGGCATGCACGCCAGCAACGGCATTCTCTTCAACCACGAAAGCCCGATCCGCGGCGAAACCTTCGTGACCCGCAAGATCACCCGCGCTGCCGCCGCGATCAAACTGGGCCTACAGGACAAGCTCTACCTCGGCAACCTGGACGCCGAACGCGACTGGGGACACGCCAAAGACTATGTTCGTGGCATGTGGCTGATGCTGCAGCAGGACAAGGCGGATGATTATGTTCTGGCGACGGGCAAGACTACCTCGGTGCGTGATTTTGTTAATTGGTCATTCTCTGAAGTGGATATTGCGTTAGATTGGCAAGGTTCCGGGGTAGATGAAAAAGGGGTCGATGCGGCAACCGGAAAGGTTGTTGTTGAGATCGACCCTCGGTACTTCCGTCCGACCGAAGTCGATCTACTGCTTGGTGATGCCACGAAAGCATTCGAAAAACTGGGCTGGAAGCATGATCGAAGTGTTCGCGATCTCATTTCGGAAATGGTTACAAGCGATCTGCGGGAAATGAAGCCTTAGCCTTAAATGCTTCAGGGATTCGGATTATAATGCCAAGAGTTTTGCTGACCGGCGGTTCCGGTATGGTTGGGAAGAATTTGCTCGCACATGAGCGCCTCGACAACTTTGAATTTATTGCTCCCGACAGCTCGAAACTCAATCTTCTGAATTTCGACCAAACCGAAGCTTTTCTGAAGCGAGAGAAGCCGGACATCATTGTGCACGCCGCCGGCGTCGTTGGCGGGATTCAAGCCAATATCGCGAGCCCAGTCCGCTTTTTGACCGACAATTGGAATATGGGCAGCAACTTGGTTACGGCTGCTCGGTCTGCAGGGGTTCCTCAACTCCTGAATATCGGCAGTTCTTGTATGTATCCCAAGGATCAGGACGCGCCCCTCAAAGAATCTCAAGTTCTCAGCGCCTCATTGGAACCCACCAACGAGGGCTACGCTCTTGCCAAGTGTGCCGTTGCAAGGCTCTGCGAATACATCGTTCGTGAAACGCCAGAGTTTCAATATAAAACAATAATTCCATGCAACTTGTATGGACGCTTCGATAAATTTGATCCTGCTGTCTCCCATTTGGTTCCTGCTGTCATACGCAAAATTCATCAGGCAACACTTGCCAAAAACAAAACGGTTGAGATCTGGGGAACAGGAGAAGCGCGCAGAGAATTCATGTTTGCAGAGGACTTGGCGGACGCAATCGTTTTCTTCTTGGGGAAGTTTGAGAAGCTGCCAACGGTAGCAAATGTTGGTGTTGGAAAAGACTTCACCATTAATGAATACTACGAAATAGCATCTAATGTTATAGGCTATTCCGGCAAATTTACGCATGATCTGACCAAGCCGGTAGGCATGAAGCGAAAATTGCTAGATGTCAGCCTGCAGTCCGAAATGGGCTGGAAGCCCAGGACGAGCCTGAATGACGGTATTCGCCAGGCCTACGAATATTTCCTGTCCCTTGGAGAATGAAATGAATTACCCACTTGCAAGTACAACTTGGGACGAGCGTGAATATGAGGCGCTTCAGCGAGTAATTGAGTCCGGCATTTTCACAATGGGGAAGAAAGTCGCTGAGTTTGAACAGGAATTTGCAAGGTTTGTAGGCAGCAATCATGCAGTCATGGTCAATTCCGGCTCTTCTGCAAATTTGCTCATGGTTGCAGCGTTGCGATATAGGTCGAACGCACCCATTCTGCCGGGCACGGAAGTAATTGTCCCCGCAGTGTCCTGGAGTACCACCTATTATCCCCTTTATCAGTATGGGCTGAAACTTAGGTTCGTTGACGTCGATGCCGAAACTCTAAATTACGACCTGGCACAGTTGGAAGAGGCAATCACGCCCGCAACTAAAGTCATCATGGTTGTAAATCTACTCGGAAATCCCAATGACTTCGCAGCTATAAACAAAATTGTCGAAGGCAGGGACATCTTGCTACTAGAGGACAACTGCGAGTCTTTAGGTGCACTGTTTGACGGTAAACAAGCTGGTACGTTCGGACTAATGGGAAGTTACAGTTCGTTCTTCAGCCATCACATCTCCACAATGGAAGGTGGCTTGATCACAACCGACGACGAAGAATTGTATCATATTCTTCTTTGCCTTCGTGCACACGGTTGGACGCGTAACTTACCTAAAGAAAATCATGTCGCCCCAATGAGCGATAATCCTTTCGAGGAATCGTTCCGGTTCATTTTACCTGGTTACAATGTACGCCCTTTGGAGATGAGTGGCGCAATAGGGCTCGAACAACTTAAGAAGCTTCCAGATATGGTGCTTGAGCGTCGGAGGAATGCTGAAAAGTTTCGTGATTTGATGGAAAAATACCCATTCCTGAGAATTCAACGGGAAATTGGCCAGAGCAGCTGGTTTGGGTTCGCATTCACCGTCAAATCAGACATGGGCTATGATAGAGGGCAGATCATTGCTGCAATGAACAAGTCAGGTATCGAAGTACGCCCTATCGTCGCCGGTAATTTTACAAAAAACCAAACGATGAAGTGGTTTGATTATTCAATTCATGGCGAGCTCAAAAATGCAAATGATCTTGACCAAAATGGTTTCTTCATTGGGAATCATCACTTCTCGCTATCGGATGAATTTGAAGTCTTGGATCGGGTTCTAACTGCGGTTGTTAACGGTCAAATTTAGTTTATTCTTGCAGAGGGTTGTAATTTGCAATTCAAGAAATGAGATTTGGTTCTCTAGATATTTTTGAGAATCGTAATATTAAACAGCTAATCGAAGTGTCCGCGAACTATCGTAGCGGTTTTGTCCTCAAACTTTTGCGGAGATATTGTTGATAAAAGCAGCTTTTGTGTCTTCGTCGGAAAAATGGGTTTGGACGCGTCAATTTCCCAATCTAGAACCAATCTGGAACAATGTTTATTTTGATTTTTCCAATAATTTGGAAAATTGTGATATACTTTTTGTGTTTGATGCATTGCCAATAAAATATTGCGGTAAAATTAAAGCTCGAAAATGCGTGTTTATAGCTTCAGAACCTCAGAACGTGAAAGTATATTCTTCAAATTTTTTGAGACAATTTGATCTCATCGTGACGACTGACAAGACTAGCCAACACCCAAATGCTGTCTATCAGCAGCCTGGATTGCCTTGGCATGTTGGTGTTTGGAGCGAATTCAACCGATTAAGTAATGTTCCACTTACCTTCGATTTTTTCAGTGACTACCAACCTAAGAAATCTAAATTGATCTCTGTAATTTCGTCAGATAAGGCGTTTACGGAGGAACATAGAGCGAGATTGCGCTTTGTGGACGCTCTTAAGTCTCATTTCGGAGATAGAATTGACTATTTTGGCCGGAACATTTGCTCGTTTACAGATAAAATGGAAGCTCTTTCACAGTATAAATATCATATCTCATTAGAAAACTGCGCAATCTTAGATTATTGGACCGAAAAACTCTCAGACCCTTTCTTAACTCTGACATACCCAATATATCACGGTTGTCCAAACGTAGATAACTACTTCCCAGAAGGCGCACTATCAAAAATCGACATTCGAGATACGGAAGAATCTATTTCGAAAATAGAGCGTATTATTAACTCGAGTTTAGCCGAAGAATCCGAAAATCTATTAAAAGAAAGTAGGCGAAGAGTCTTGTTTGAACACAATTTGTTTTCTGTTCTGGCAAAGATAGCTATCTCTTTAAATCAAGATGAATCCGGAGGTTACAAAAAACTTGAGTCGGAAAAGTTTTTCATAAAGAATACCTCAACTCTCAAACGATATCGTAAACGCCTATCGCGTAGGATTGTAAATTTATTAGGCGAGTAGCCAATTGTTGTTTACAGAAAAACAGTTCGATTGGATTAGTTGGAATTTTTCTGCCAATTCTCCCAAACAAACTCATAGCACCATGTTCTATGATGTGTTTTCGAAAGTTTCTCTGTGAGCGTGTTCCGCAGTTCTTTTGCATTATCTACAAAGTCATGAAACTGTACTTGTATATTTTCAAATTTTCCAATCAATCCCGACGAGATCATGTGATCTAGGAGTTGATATTCAGAGCCTTCTATATTTATCTTGATAAGATCGACATTCTTGATATGTAAAGAGTCGAAAACATCTGAAAATTTCTTAACAGTCACAGTTTCGATGCCATTCGCGTCAGATCTATGTAGTATGGATGAGCCGTCACCTTCATTGGAGAGGTTAAATCGACCGTTCTCGTCAGATAGTCCAAAATTAAAACAATGTACTTTTGAGTTTTGAGTAAACCTTTTTTCACATTTCTCAAAAAACTCAACACTAGGCTCGAACAAATAAACGTAGCAACGGTACCGAATGTTGATTTGGTTTGCAAAGTCACCTTGAAACCCTCCCAAATCAAATACGGTTGAATCCTCATTAAGTGGATATGATAATCTCAATGTCTCATCTCCCTTATCTCGAAACCACCGTTTTACTTCTGTAAGCGGCGCTTCATTCTCCGAGTTTTGAAGTGAAGATTGTTTACGAATAAGAAATAGACGTTTTATCCAGCTTAGCATTGCGAAAAATCTTCCTAGCGTTGAGCTTGATGTTATTATTGGAGGATGATTACACACAACTAACGCCTGAAGCAATTTCCTAGACTAGGCCTTAGCGCGACTGCAAATTTTATACAAAACCAAGAAATATGATCGACTATCCATTCTCCGACACGTTAAAATGGCGTTTTCAACAAATGTTTCGGATACGAACGCTATTTGGTGACATCCATATTTCAGTGTAACCTTTGTGTGAAGAAAGTGGTATGTATGAGCCGTTGTCGACAGGTATTAGTTGGTAGCAATTAACGAAATGGCACGGTCGCATCGAATGAAACAGCCCAAAACAATAGACACATATGTTGTAAACTTGGAGCGATCAGAAAAACGTAGATCTGAAATGTCTACGAAACTTGATGCATTGAACATTCCCTACGAGTTTTTTGATGCGGTTGATGGTCGAATCGAAAATCACCCCCTGTTTGTAAGATATAGTGAGCGTTCTGCGCTAAAGCATTATGGGTTCGAACTCGCACCTGGGGAACTTGGTTGTTATGCTAGTCATTTCCTTCTTTGGCAGCTCTGCGTTGAAAAAGATAAGCCAATTCTGATTTTAGAAGATGACATTGAGTTCAACTTTAATTTCAATTCAGCATATGAGCTTGCTGTTCAAAAAATTCACGAATACGGTCTCCTCCGTTTTTCCGGACACAAAATCAGAAAATATGCGATCTGCGAGCAAATAGGAGAACTGAAAATCGTTCGTTTTAAGCGAGGTCCGCACGGGACATCGTCATATGCTCTTTCACCACTTGCTGCAAAGAAGCTGATTAGTAAGGCTGAAGTTTGGTACGAACCGGTTGATGTTCATTTGGATAGGTTTTGGAGTCACGGCGTTGAGAGTTTCGGGATTCAACCCTTCCCTGTCTCGCACGGTGCTACTTCGGAGGTTGACTCCGAAATTTGGCAAGGAAAACGGCGCGGTAGTCGTCCAAAAGAATTTAAGAAAAATACTCGCTTCATTCGTTTGAATGACTCTTTGTGGCGATTTTTTGTAAACATTCCATATATAGGCCGTTGGAAACATAAATAGTTTTTCTAAATATCTGGAAAGAGACGTATCAAGGAAAGTATAAGTCAGTTGATTATTGTTCAAATAACTGGTGGCCTTGGCAATCAGATGTTTCAGTATGCTATGGGACGATCACTGTCTGAGCAGTCTAGCATGCCATTGAAATTGGATATTTCAAGTTACGAGAATTATAAACCTCATTCATTTTTACTTGATAGGTTAAACATAAAAGCTGAGATTGCTTCCAGAGAAGAAATTAATCAAGTAAAAAAGAAAAAGAGAGAATTTAAGTTTCCATTTACAAATCGCAGATCAATAAATTATGTGAAAGAAGAGGGCTTCACATTCAATCCCGAAGTGTTGAAATTGAAAACATCGACTTATTTTTCTGGATATTGGCAAAGTGAGAAATATTTTAAAAATA
This sequence comes from Labrenzia sp. THAF191a, assembly GCF_009363335.1. Taxonomy (GTDB): domain Bacteria; phylum Pseudomonadota; class Alphaproteobacteria; order Rhizobiales; family Stappiaceae; genus Roseibium; species Roseibium algicola. The sequence goes on along the minus strand of NZ_CP045333.1, from coordinate 990,530 downwards.
TCGAAACCCATATCCGAAAGGAGTTTGTGCTTAAAAAAGAACTTGCTCAAAGCCGAGAGAAAATCTTTAAAGAAATACTGGCCTCCAGAAAACCTGTCTCTATTCACGTTAGACGGGGTGATTACGTTAGCAACGCGAAGGCAAACGCATTTCATGGAACGTGCGAACCTGAATGGTACGCTAAGGCAATACAAGAAATTAGAAAAAATTCAGTGGAGATTACACCAGTTGTTTTTTCCGATGACATTGATTGGGTTAAGAAAAATATTGAATTAGATTGCAATGTCATTTGGGTTGAGCCCGATGAAGACGGTCATGACTTCGAGGACATGTACCTAATGTCAGTCTGCCAAAACCACATTACTGCAAATAGTACATTCAGCTGGTGGGGCGCGTGGCTAAACCCTAATAAGGATAAGCGCGTAATTGTGCCTAACAAATGGTTTAACTCCCAATCGATGAAAACCATAGACTTGATCCCAGCTGGCTGGGAACGCCTTTAGATCAGATGTCATTTCTACTGTATACTTCAATATCTATTTATCTTAATGCTAATGTCTCACAAACAGCGCCGTCAGTCTCTTCGTTGAAATCTTTTCAAACCTGAACCCCCGCTCAACCAGAAAATGGCACACGGCTGGCAGTGTGGGTTCTTTGGTGAGGCCGCGTTCGGGGCCGCAGTCGACGCAGATGTATTGGACGCGGTCCAGGATCTTTGCAGCACCTTTGAGAATTTCGGGTTCTGCCCCTTCGCCTTCGATCTTCAGCAGTTTGATTGAACGGATGTCATTTTCTTCGCAGTAGTCGTCGAGTGTGGTCGTTTCGACCTCGACAACAGAGCCGTAGCCTGAAAACTCGATCAGAGAGGAATCGGCCGTGTCCGATTTTTCGTAGAATTTGAGCGTCGTCTTTTCGTGCCAGAGGGCCCGTTGTTCGACAACGCCATCCGGGTTGTTGAGCTGGCAGCAGGCTGCCTCGTCCCGGCCGGGTTCGAAGGCGATGTAGCGGATGGACTTGCCTTCAAGGCGCAATCCGAGGCCTATTTCGCCTATGTTCGCACCGCAATCGATGACCACGTCGCCGTCTGAAATCGTTGCCGGGTCGATGAAATAGTCGTCCAGAAGGCCCTTGGTTCTCGGCTGAACACCGTAACGGTAGAAGCCGACGCGCTCGCTATGAAGAAAGGAGATCTCCTGGCCCTTGTCGTCCCGAACGCGGAAGACCGGCTCATCTGAAACAACCTTGATGTTCCAGCGCTTCTTGCTCCGCAGCGCATTCGAGAAGGTGACATACCAATTGAAAAGCTTCGCGAAGGTGCGCCGGTTCGGGTGACGGACGATGAAATTGTATAATCTTTTTTTCTTTTTCATGTTCGCGCCTGCGTGGGTTGCCTTGCGGTAATCGGTATCAGCTCTCGAAAAGCAGTGTGGAATAGGTCTCGCAAATGGCGTCTTCGGAAAACTGGCCTTCAAGGCGGCGTTTGCCACCGTCAACCAATGCATTTTCCTGATCCGGCTTGCCGAGCAGCTGTTTGACCGACCCCACCAGCCCGTCAACATCCCCGCAGGGGGACAATAGCCCGGTCTTGCCGTGGTCGATCAGCCAGCTTGGGCCCGGCGAGGCGGTGGCGACAACGGGCAGCCCGGCGGTCCAGCCTTCCAGGACAACATTGCCGAGCGGTTCTTCGTCGGTCGGGCACAGCAGGATATCGGCAGCTTTCAGGAAAGGCGAGGGGTCGCGTTGCCAGCCGAGAAAGTGGACGCGGTCCTGAACGCCGAGGTTTGATGCCAGTGCCTTCATGTCGGACATCAGCTCACCGTCGCCGATCAGCCAGGCATGAACGGTCTCCGGCAGGCCGGCGACCGTTTGAATGGCAAGGTCGAAGCGCTTGCGTTCGACGAAACGGCCGAGGTGGATCAGCACCGTGGCGTCTTCCGGCGTGTTGTGGTCCGCCCGGTTGACCGGCTTCAGATCCGCGGGCAACGGATCGACGAAGTTGCTGATCACATGGGCACGTTCCGCAGGCCAGCCCATTTCGATGGCCTGGCGGATGATCTCCGGCGTGTTGCCGATCAGGTCCTCAACATTGCCATAGGTGTGGAAGCCGTCCGGCCAGTCGCCAAGGCGCAGGAAGGTGCGCATGCTGGGGCCGGGTTTCGGCATCCATTTGCTGGCCGGGCTCATCCAGCCCATGGTGGTACGCGCACCGAATGCCTTGATCTGGCGGGCAATGTCCCAGCGGATGACATGGCGTTTCAGGTGCGAGCGGCTGAAGGTCATCTCGCGCACATCACAGTGTCTGGCAAGGTCATCGCGCCAGGGCCGGTCCTTTCGAATGAAGGCGATCTGCTCCACGCCCCGCCGGGCAAGGGCGCCTGTCAGGCGCACGAAGAACCGTTCTGCCCCGCCATCAACGCCAAGATGAATATGGGCGAGTTTTTTCGGCTGCATCTGCGTGTCAGTGACCATCGATCACATCGTAGTAGTTATGCGCCCGGCCCAGAAGTCCGCGCAGGTTGCCGGAGCCTTTCATGAGACGGATCAGGCCATAGTAGAAGAGTTTCTCGCCGCGCTTTCTGGCGAAGGGTTTCAAGACGAAACCGACGATTGTCGCCAGCAGGCCGAAGAACATGCGCCGCAGGCTTTTGGGAATGAAATGCAGGGCGGCCTTCAGCCGGCCTTCGCGCAGCACGATGTTGAACGCGCCGGAAGTTGCCGCCATGTGCATGCGGCTCAGCAGGCGGCCGGTGGTGACGCGCGAGGCCGGAATGTCCTCTTCGACAAAGGCATCATCCACCCAGATCATCTTTGCGCCGGCCGCATGGGTGCGGCGGAAGAAGTCGATATCCTCGCTGCCGAAGGTCAGGCGTTCGTCGAACCGCAGGCCAAGGCCGTCCCGCGCGATGATACGGCCGCTCAGCAGAACGTTGTTGGTCGGTGCTTCGGTGATGATCGAGCCGGTCGGCCGCGGCTTCAGGAGCTGCGATTTCCACCAGTGCGGGGCCGGCTTTTCATAAATTCGGCGCACGGGCCCGTTGGCGACTTCGGCCTTGTGTTCCAGGCAGGCGGCCAGAAGTTTTTCGATCCAGTCCGGTTCTGCGCGTTCGTCGTCATCGATCAGCGCCACCCAGTCCGGATTGTGTTCCAGCGCCGCGTCCAAGGCCGTGTTGCGGGCAAAGGGAATGCCCTTGCGTTTTTCGTGATGGAAGAAAACCGGTAGAGACAGCCTCTTCTTCACATCTTCTGCTGCAGCACCTGTGAAATGCGGCACGGGATCGTTTTCCACAACGACGATCGCCATCTGCGTGTTCGCGGGCGCGATCAGATTGTCGAGGCTATCCAGGCACGCCTGCAGCATTTTCGGCCGCTGCGCGGTGCAAACGGCAATGACCAGTTTCTGGGTCATGAAGGGGTCTCAACCATTCCTCTTGGGTTGGGCAGGGTTTGGCGCATGTGCCTGCCGCTGTCAAAGGGTTTCGGGAAAAGCCATCTGAGGAAATTGACCTTTCCAGCGCGTCAGCCGCGCGCTAGGCTTCCCCTTCAACCCTTTGAGGGACCGTATGAAGCGGCCGTGTTCTGGGAGGAAACACATGAAGGGAATGATGATGCACCGTCCGCTGAAAATCGCGGACCTCATCACCTTTGCAGCGGATACCTATCCGGCCGGTGAGATCGTGTCCGTGAGGACGGAAGGCGATATTCACCGCACCACCTACAAGGAAACCGCCGGCCGGATCGCCCGGCTGGCTCATGGCCTGAAGGCACTCGGCATCGCTGAAAGCGACCGGGTGGCGACACTTGCCTGGAATGGCTACCGCCATTTCGAGCTCTATTATGCAATTTCCGGCATCGGCGCCATCTGCCACACCATCAATCCGCGTCTTTCGGCGGAACAGATGATCTATATCGTCAATCACGCCCAGGACCGGGTGCTGTTCGTTGATCTCACCTTCGTGCCGATCGTGGAAAAGCTGCGGCCGCATTTTCCGGCAGATCTGCGCATCGTCATCATGACGGATCGTGCGCATATGCCCGAAACGACACTGGAAGGTGTGCTCTGTTACGAGGAAATTCTTGACGGACAGCCGGGTGAAATGGACTGGCCGGATTTCGACGAGGACCAGGCCGCCGGGCTTTGTTACACGTCCGGCACCACGGGCAATCCGAAGGGCACGCTCTATTCGCATCGCTCCACGGTGCTGCATGCCTACGACATGTGCGTCACCATTCCCCGGGTCCTCAACGAGGGCTCGCGCATCTTGCCGGTGGTGCCGCTGTTTCACGTCAATGCCTGGGGCCTGCCTTATGGCGCGCCGCTTTCCGGCTCCAGCCTGATTTTTCCGGGCGGCGCACTGGACGGCAAAAGCCTGTTCGACCTGATGGACCGCGAAAAGGTCTTCTCCGCCTGGGGTGTGCCGACCGTCTGGATAGGTCTCATGAACGAGATCCGCCAGCGCGGCCGCATTCCCGAAGGCTTCGGCGATATCGTCGTTGGCGGATCGGCTGCCTCGCGCTCTCTGATCGAGGCCTTCGAAAAACAGGGCATCAACGTCTGCCATGCCTGGGGCATGACGGAAATGAGCCCGCTCGGCACCCAGTGCAACCTGCCGCCGGAGATGGCGGATCTGCCGTTCGACCAGCGCATCGACAGGAAGCAGAGCCAGGGGCGGCGGATCTTTGGTGTCGACATGAAGATCGTCGATGATGCCGGCAATCGCCTGCCGCATGACGGAACGACCCCGGGCCATCTCTATGTGCGCGGCAACACGATCACTTCCGGCTATTACGAGGATCCGGAAGCCTCGAAACCCGTGTTCGACAAGGAAGGTTGGTTCTGCACCGGCGATATCGCCGCCATCAGTCCCGAGGGTTTCCTGACGATCACGGACCGTTCCAAGGATCTCATCAAGTCGGGCGGCGAATGGATCAGCTCGCTCGATCTGGAAAACATCGTCATGTCCCATCCGGGCGTGGCGAATTGCGCGGTGATCGCGGTACCCGACGCCAAGTGGGACGAGCGTCCGCTGCTCATCGTTCAGCCGTCGGACGAAGCGCAGCCGCAGAAGGAGGAGATCCTCTGCCATCTGGCGGAACGGGTCGCAAAATGGCAGGTGCCGGATGACGTCGTCTTCGTCGATGCGTTGCCGATGACGGCAACGGGCAAGGTGTCGAAACTTACTTTAAGAAAACAGTTTCCGGAGGCACCGCATGACGCCTGATCGCTTGTTCGGCCTTGGCGGCAAAACGGCACTGGTCACGGGCGGCGCGACCGGGGTCGGCCGCATGGCCGCCGAGGGGCTGGTAGCAGCCGGTGCACGGGTGATGATCGCCAGCCGCAAGCCGGAAGCCTGCCAAGCGGCTGCCGAAGAGCTGAACGCGCTCGGCTATTCCGGAAAGGCGGAAGGCTTTGCCGGAGACGTTGCAACGGAAGAAGGTGTTGCAGCGCTGGTGGGCGAAATCGGCAAGCGCGCAGGCAGTCTGGAAATTCTGATGAACAATGCCGGCACAAGCTGGGGCCAGCCGCTTGGCGACTTTCCCTATCATGCCTGGGAACGGGTGATGCGGGTCAATGTCACCGGGTTGTTCCAGCTGACGCAAGGCCTTTTGCCGCTTCTGGAAGCTGGCGCGAGCGACGACGATCCTGCACGGGTTGTCAACGTCGGCTCGGTCATGGGGGAAACGGCCCATGGCGACAGGGCCTACAGCTATGCGGCCTCCAAGGCTGCTGTTCATCATCTGACGCGGATCCTCGCCAAGGAGCTGGCGGCACGGCGCATCACAGTCAATGCGCTGGCCCCGGGACCTTTCGTCAGCAACATGACGGCCTTTGCAACGGCGGACGAGGATGTTCGCTCGCGCGTGGGAGCCCAGGTGCCACTCGGCCGTGTCGGCCGACCGGAGGATATCGCAGCCGCCATGCAATATCTGTGTGGGCGAGGCGGGGCCTATATCACCGGTGCCATTCTGCCCATCAGCGGCGGCATCAATGTGGAAACCGGGCCTGACCTCTTCCAGGAGGCCTATTGAGTGAGCGCTGATACGTTGCCACGCACCCTTGCCGCAAGCGAGCTGGAAACGCTTGTCGGAACGGAGGTTGGCGTGTCCTCCTGGTACCTGATCGACCAGGCCAGGATAGACGCTTTTGCCGAAGTGACGCAGGACCACCAGTTCATCCATGTTGATCCTGAAAGGGCGGCGGAAACACCGTTCGGCGGCACCATTGCGCACGGCTTTCTGACGCTGTCGCTGCTTTCCGCGATGGCTGTCGAAGCCCAGCCGAAGATCGAAGGCGCCACGATGGGCATCAATTACGGTTTCGACAAGGTGCGCTTTCTTGCGCCCGTCAAAGCAGGCAGCCGGGTCCGCGGGCGGTTTGTCCTCGCCCGTCTTTCAAGGCCGAAACCGCAGGAGGTCGATATCGTCTGGCAGTCGACGGTGGAGATCGAGAACGGCAAGCGGCCTGCGCTGGTCGCCGAATGGCTCAACCGGTTCTACCTGGAAGGAGAGGCAGACAAATCATGTTGAAGGCAAGATCCCTTCCCAAGGCGCTGCAGGACCTGAGGCTTCCGGCCGTCGCGGCGCCGCTTTTCATCGTGTCCTGTCCGAAACTGGTGATTGCCCAGTGCAAGGCCGGCATTGTCGGCAGTTTTCCGGCGCTCAACGCGCGCGACGAGCCCGGCGGCCCGGTGGTTCTGGAAGCCTGGCTGAAGGAGATCACCGAAGAGCTGGACCGGCACAACCAGGAAAATCCGGATCGGCCTGCCGCGCCTTTTGCGGTCAACCAGATTGTCCATCGGTCCAACGAGCGGCTGGAGCGGGATGTCGAGATCTGCACGCGGTGGAAGGTGCCTGTCTGGATCACGTCCATGGGCGCGCGGGTCGAAGTGAACGAGGCGGCCCATTCCTGCGGCGGTATCGCCCTGCATGATGTCATCAACAACACCTACGCAAAAAAGGCCGTCGAAAAAGGCGCCGACGGGCTGATTGCGGTCGCGGCAGGGGCGGGTGGCCACGGTGGACCGCAGTCGCCTTTCGCGCTGGTGCGCGAGATCCGGGAATGGTTCGACGGTCCGCTGCTTCTGGGCGGGGCCATCTCCACCGGCGAAGCCCTGCTGGCGGCCCGCGTTCTGGGCGCCGATCTCGGCTATGTCGGCTCGCCCTTCGTTGCGACGGAGGAAGCCAACGCGGACCGGACCTACAAGGAGATGATGGTCGCAGGCGGGGCCGAGGACGTGCTGACATCTTCGCTCTTTACCGGGCATCCTGCCAACTACCTGAAAGGCTCCATTCGCAAGGTCGGTCTTGATCCCGATCATCTGCCGGACGAGTGGGATGTCAGCGTCGTGCCGGACGACAGTCCCAAGCCGAAGGCCTGGCGGGAAATCTGGGGCGCTGGCCAGGGCATCGGAGCGATCAAGTCCGTCGGGCCGGCAGCCGCCGTGGTCGAGCGCCTGGAAACCGAATACCGCTCCGCCATTGAGCGGCTGCGCGCCGATATCTGTTAGGGGGAAGTGATGGATCTTGGAATGACCGACCGGGTGCGGCCGCTGATCGAGCAGGTGCGCCAGATGGTGGAAACCGAAATCGCTCCTCTCGACCGGGAATATCACGAGGAAGTCGGGCGTCACCCGTCCGGTGATCGGTTCCGGATGACGGATCGCCAGCTTGAAATTCTGAACAGCCTCAAGGCCATGGCCAAGGAACGCGGGCTCTGGAATTTCTGGCTGACGGACAGCGAAAAGGGCTTCGGCCTGACGACCGTGGAATATGCCTATCTGGCCGAGGAAATGGGCAAGGTCGGCATTGCCGCGGAAGTCTTCAACTGCAATGCCCCCGACACCGGCAATATGGAAGTGCTGGAGCGCTACGGCACCGAGGCGCACAAGGAAAAGTGGCTGAAGCCTCTGCTTCGGGGCGATATCCGCTCGGCCTATCTGATGACAGAGCCCGATGTTGCCTCCTCGGATGCCACCAACATCGCGCTGACGGCTGTGCGCGATGGCGATGCCTGGGTGCTGAATGGCGACAAGTGGTGGGCAACGGGTGCGGGCGATCCGCGCTGCGCGCTCTATATCGTCATGGCCGCAACCGATCCGGACGCCCACAAGCACAGCCGCCATTCCATGTTCCTGATCCCGGCGGATGCCGAGGGCATTGAAGTGCTGCGGCCGATGCATGTCTTCGGCGCCGACGATGCGCCGCACGGCCACATGCACATCCGCTTCACCAATGTGCGGGTGCCGCAGGAAGACCTCGTGCTGGGCGAAGGTCGGGGTTTCGAGGTTGCACAAGGACGCCTTGGTCCGGGCCGCATTCACCACTGCATGCGGGCCATCGGCCAGGCGGAAAAGGCGCTGGAACTTCTGTGCAGGCGAGCCATGGGCCGGGAGGCCTTCGGCAAGAAGCTGATGGATCTTGGCGCCAATTACGACATCATCGCCAATGCGCGCATGGAAATTGAAATGGCCCGTCTGCTCTGCCTCAAGGCAGCCTGGGTGATGGACACGCAGGGCACCCGCGCCGCGCAACCATGGATCAGCCAGATCAAGGTGGTGGCGCCGCTCACCGCCCTGAAGGTTGTCGACGAGGCCATGCAGGTGCATGGCGCCGCCGGCATCAGCCAGGATTTTCCGTTGGCGGCCATGTGGACCCACCTGCGCACCCTGCGCTTTGCCGATGGTCCCGACGCCGTCCACCGTCGCCAGGTTGCGCGCACGGAGCTGCGGAAATATTCCAACGGGAAGCTGTGAGGATGGAGTGTCCGCTGCAGGTGAAGCGGCTCTCCGAAACAGAGACCCCGTCCACCCCTTTCCTCATCCTGAGGAGCCGCCCTTGCGGCGTCTCGAAGGATGGGCCCCTTGCTCCAGTGTTTGCCGCCCATCCTTCGAGACAGCGCTGCGCGCTTCCTCAGGATGAGGAGGTGAGGAAGACAACGGCCGATGGACTGGTTCAAGGAATGGGTTTCACCACACGGACATCCCGCTCATGACCCCGGGCACGGACCTCGACCTCACGGCCCTAAGTAGCTGGCTGGAACGGTCCCTTCCCGGCTTCAGGGGCCCGCTCAAGGCCGAGAAGTTCAACCGGGGGCAGTCCAACCCCACGTTCCGGCTCAGCGCAGCGTCTGGTGACTATGTCCTTCGCCGCAAACCACCCGGTGTGCTGCTGAAATCAGCGCATGCCGTCGAGCGTGAGTTCCGCGTGCAAAAGGCGCTGGCCGGGTCGGATGTGCCGGTCGCCCGCATGCATGTTCTGTGCGAGGACGACAGCGTGATCGGGTCTGCGTTCTACGTCATGGATCTCGTCCGGGGCCGGAATTTCGATGAACCGCGATTGCCGGATCTGGATCCGCAAACACGGCGCGGCATCTATGACGAGCTGAACCGCGTCCTGGCGGCCATCCATGGCATTGATCTGGAAGCGCGCGAGCTTGCCGACTACGGCCCCGGCGGGAATTACTACCGCCGCCAGATCGACCGCTGGACCAAGCAATACCGGGCAAGTGAAACCGGCCCTATTCCCGCGATGGACGAACTCATCGCCTGGCTAGACACCAATGTGCCCGAAGACGATGGACGGCGCACACTGGTGCATGGCGACTATCGCATCGACAACCTCTTGTTCGCGGTAGATGGGCCAGCCTGCGTTGCCGTGCTCGATTGGGAGCTGTCGACCATCGGTCATCCGTTTGCGGATCTGGCAGCCTTGATCATGCAGTGGCAGCACCCGCCCGGCACCGAAGGCCGGGGGCTGGCCGGCGTTCACCGGAAGCCGCTGGGCATTCCGGAAGACCAGGACTTCATCGACGCTTACTGCGCCCGCATGGGGCTCACCGGCATTCCGGGTTTCGGTTTCTACCTGGCCTTCGCCTTCTTCCGCATGGGGGCGATCCTTCAGGGCGTCAAGAAACGCGCCCTCGACGGAAATGCCTCCAATCCGGAGCTCGGCCTGAAGCTGGGCGAGAGCGTTCCGCACTACGCCGCTGGCGGCTTGAAGGCGGCCCGACAAGGCTAGACACCTTCCAGAAAGCCGCAAGAGCTCGTCCGGGGTGACATCTTGTGTGGTGGCGTATGCTTTTACCCATCAACACCACGCGCAGCGGCGCGGCTTGCCGCTCTTGGTCACCCCTTCGCGTTCATCTCCGCAAAGGTTCCGCCAGTTTCGGCGATCTGCCGCAGGAGAGCCGGGACTTTCCAGTAGTAGGCGTCTTCCCTGGCATACTCTTCGATCCGGCGAACCAGTTCACCCGCGCCGATGACATCTGCCGTGTGCAGCGGGCCGCCGCGGAAACGCGGGAAGCCGTAGCCGTTGAGGAAGACGGCGTCGATGTCTATGGGGCGAAGGGCGATGCCTTCCTCCAGAACGCGCACGGCTTCGGAAATCATCGCGGTCATGAAGCGGCTGACGATTTCATCTTCCGTGAAGTTGCGCGGTGTGACACCGGCCTTCTCCCGTTCCGCGTCGATGATCGCGAGGGCTTCCGGGTTCGGCCGGGAACCCTTATCATCGTAGATGTAGAAACCCTGACCGGTCTTGCGTCCGAACCAGCCGTTTTCGCAAAGACGGTCGGCAATCGGAATGTAGCGTTCCTCGGCGGGTCTGGTGGCGGCGCGGCGCTTGTTGGCTGCCCAGCTGATGTCGAGCCCGGCAAGGTCGGCCACCTGGTAAGGCCCCATGGCAAAGCCGAAGCCGCGCATGGCGGTGTCGATCTGTTCCGGCGACGCACCATCCATCATCATGTAATCGGCTACCTTCTTGTAGAAGGTCATGATGCGGTTGCCGATGAAGCCGTCGCAGACGCCCGAGCGCACGGCGATCTTCTTCAGTTTCCTGGCCAGTGCGAAGCCGGTCGCAACCACGTCGTCGCCGGTCTTGTCGGCAACCACCACTTCCAGAAGCCGCATTACGTGGGCGGGCGAGAAGAAGTGCAGGCCGATGACATCCTGCGGACGGGAGGTCGTCGCGGCGATCTCGTTGATGTCGAGATAGGAGGTGTTGGACGCAAGCACGGTGCCCGCCTTGCAGACCTTGTCCAGCGTCTGGAAGATGTCGCGCTTGACACCCATGTCCTCAAAAACGGCCTCGATGACGAGATCTGCATCCGATAACGCACCAAGATCCGTCGAGGTGCTGAGTTTTGCGGCCAGAATGTCGTCGCGGCCAGCTTCCGAAAGCTTGCCGCGTTTGACCGCACCGTCAAGGTTCCTGGTGATCGTCGCGACACCGCGGTCAAGTCCGTCCTGGTCGCGTTCGGTCAAGGTTACGGGCAGGCCGGCCAGCAGGATGGCAGTTGCGATGCCGGAGCCCATGGTGCCGCCGCCGATGACACCGACAGAGTTGATCTCGCGCGCGGTTGCGGTGGCTTCGGGGATCTTGGTGACGGCGCGTTCGGAAAAGAAGGCGTGGATCAGGCCGGCCCGCTGCGGGCTTGCCATGCATTCCTCGTAGAGCCGGCGCTCTTCCTTCATGCCGTCGCGGATCGGCAGGTGGCAGGCTTCAACGGCATCGACACATTTGTGCGGCGAGAACAGCAGCGGCTGGCTTTTGGCAAGCTTTGCCCGCATCGCCTCAATGGCGGCGGGATTCGGTTCGGCGGTCAGATCGCCCGTCTTGCGGTTCGGCAGATTACCGGCCAGAAGATCCTTGGCGGAGGAGACGGCAACGTCACGCGGATCGCCTTCAACGATCCGGTCGATCAGGCCGTTGGCCAGGGCCTCGTCGGCACCCATAGGCTTGCCGCTGGTAATCATGTCGAGAGCCGTCGCGATGCCGGCAAGCCGGGGGGCACGCTGGGTGCCGCCGGCGCCCGGCAGAATGCCGAGCGTCACTTCCGGCAAGCCCACCTTGGATCCCGTCAAGGCTACGCGGGCGTGGCACGACATGGCAACTTCCAGGCCGCCACCAAGCGTGGTGCCGTGCAGGACGCAGACGATCGGCCTGGAGGCGCTTTCGATGAAGTTACACAGTTCGGGCAGCCACGGGTCGAGCGGCGGCTTGCCGAATTCCCGAATGTCGGCACCGGCAATGAAGGTCCGTCCCTTCGCATAAAGCGCGATCACCTCGATGCCGTCGGTCTGCTGCAGGGTTTCCACTGCCTGCCACAAGCCGGAGCGGATCGCGTGGGAGGCAGCATTCACCGGCGGATTGTCGAGAGCGATGAGGCCGACAGAGCCGTTGATCTCGATCGAGACGACGTCGTTGATACCGGTTTCGCCGGCAGGGGTTTCCGTAGGCATGAATTCCTCCCAGTGCGCCAGTCGGGGCGCGAATTTTGGGCCGGATTGTCAGGTCCGGGCAGAGCTTGTCAAGGTGACCGAAGAGGGCAAGTGAAGTGTTCAGTCCTTGGGCGGTGCTTTCGGTGTGAAAGCACAGCGGTCAGGTTTCAGGTCGATAAGCGGGGTGCCGTCGAGGCAGTCAAGCCCGCGCACGATCAGGTTCGGACCATCGACGGAAACGAGTTTTGCCAGAACGGTACCGATCGGGTTCGGCCGGACGGGTGAGCGCAGGGCAAAGGTACCGAAAATGTTGTCGCTATGTGCCGGGTTCTGGACGATGAGATCCCGCCGGGCCTTGTCGAGCCAGTAAAGCAGTTCAATCTTGTCGTATTCTTCGATGCCCTTCAGTGCCGGGACCCAGGGCTCGAAAATCTCGATCCGGCACTCCGGTCCGTCCACCTTGCCCTGGCGCGGGCAATCCTTGCGGTCCTTCCAAGGGGTGTGGATCCTGCCGATGAAGAAGAGCCTTGCATCGTCCGGTTCCTGGATCGGAACCGAAATTTCATGCGGGCGGATATCGCTCATCGTTGTCTTTCCTGAATGTATGCCGGAACACTGAAGGCGGCGCGGGTCAAGCGGACAACCAGCGGACGGCGCCGTGGCCGGCCAGGTCATAACCGCCGAGCGCCGCGGCCTTGTCCCGGAACTCTGACGTTCGTGCAAATTCGAACAGCATCTGAACCGGCGGGGTGAAAAAGGAGCGCCGGTCGATAAGCAGGTCGAAGCATTCCTCGGCCAGCGGCACGAAGGCCAGCTTGAAAGGTCTTGCCGCGGTTTCGATGCCGAGCGCAGCATCGGCTTCACCGGCGGCAACGGCCGACGCCGCATCGTTTTCCGTGTGGGCGGTGGCAGGGCCGGTGGTCAGATCTGCTTCGCTCAGGCCGGCATCGGCAAGCAATCTGGAAAACAGGAGGGCAGTGCCGGTGCCCGGCTGGCGCATGGCAACGCGCCTGCCTTTCAGATCGGCAACGGATCGAACAGTCGGTGCAGCCTCCCGGGAAACCAGAAGACCGCGTTTGCGGGATGCCCAGCTGATCAAGACCGCGTCCTTCAGGCCCAGTTCGCTGATTGACGCGATATTCCAGCCGTTTTCTTCCGGCAGATGCAGGCCGGCAAGGGCGGCGTCTCCGGCGACAAAGCGGTTCAGACCGTCCGCGCTGCCGTTGCACAGCATGGCCAGTCCGCATCCGGAAGCATGAACCGCCCAGTCCAGCAGGGGGTCGTGTGATCCGGCCAGAACACCCGGGCGTTCCGGTGTCGCGGCGGCAGTCGGACCTTCGATCCAGGACCGCAGTTCGGCTGCGGGAAACAGGAGTTTGCCCGTGATTCGCCGATGCGGGATCTCGTTGGCGGCGGCAAGGTCGTAAACCTTGCGTTCCTTGACCCGCAAAAGGTCGGCCACTTCCTTCGTGGTCAAGAACTGAAGCTGCTGTGTGCCGGTGTCGTGCAAGGTGTTGCCCATGATTGATTCGAGGGACATTATCGGAGGAACTTCCGGAGAGACAAGACTGTCCGGAAAGACTTCGTCTGGTCGGTTTGACGGATAAAGGAAACCGTACCGCCCGGGCCGGATTTTTCTGACCTGATTTTTTAAAAAGTGGAATAAATTTCCTCAAAGTTCGAAAAGAGGAAATCTTTTATTTTTATCTTTTGCCGGATACGAGAGGAATTGTCTCACCTCGCGTGACTTGCTAATGAAGCTTTAATGAAGGCAAAAATGCCTCGTTCAAAGAAGCAGCAATGGCTTCCGGGGGTAACAAAAAGAATATGGATTACTTTCTACAGCAGCTGATCAACGGCGTGACGCTAGGGTCGATCTACGGCCTGATCGCCATTGGCTACACGATGGTGTACGGCATCATCGGGATGATCAACTTCGCCCATGGTGACATCTTCATGGTCGGCGCCTTCATCGCGCTGATCTTCATCGTCGCTTTCGGCATCACGGCAGGCCTGCCAGTGGCGCTCCTCATTCTGGCGCTGATCGGTGTCCTGGTCATTTCGATGGCCCTGACGGCGGCCTGGGGATGGACGGTCGAGCGGATCGCCTACCGCCCTCTGCGCGGCTCCTTCCGCCTGGCACCGCTGATCACCGCGATCGGCGCTTCCATCACGCTTCAGAACTTCGTTCAGATCTCGCAGGGCGCGCGCAACAAGCCTCTGCAGCCCTTGATCTCCGGCGGCTTCACGCTGAGCGACGGCGGACCGGACGGAACCGGCTTCATCGTGCAGCTGTCCTACACGCAGATCCTGATCATCGTGGTGACCGTCGTGCTGATGGTCGGCTTCACCTTCCTGATCAACAAGACCTCTCTGGGCCGTGCGCAGCGCGCCTGCGAGCAGGATCGCAAGATGGCGTCGCTCGTCGGTGTCAACGTCGATCGGACGATCTCGCTGACCTTCGTCATGGGTGCAGGCCTTGCGTCCGTCGCAGGTCTGATGTTCCTGCTCTACTACGGCGTGATCGACTTCTACATCGGCTTCCTGGCCGGCGTGAAAGCCTTCACCGCTGCGGTTCTTGGCGGTATCGGCTCGCTGCCGGGTGCCATGCTCGGCGGGTTGCTGATCGGCCTCATCGAGACCTTCTGGTCCGGCTATTTCTCGGTAGAGTACAAGGACGTTGCCGCCTTCTCGATCCTGGCGATCGTGCTGATCTTCATGCCCGAAGGCCTGCTCGGCAAGCCGGAAGTGGAGAAGGTCTGATCCATGTCAGCAAAATCTGAGAACCTCTTCATGGTGTCGCTCAAGGATGCGGCGGCCGGGGGTGCGATCGCGCTTGCGCTGTTCGGTGTCCTGATCGGCATGAAAGCCGAGGTCGCAAGCGGCCTTGGCGGTCAGCTCGGCATTGAATACCGCTGGGCAGCCGTTGCCATAGCTGTCGCCATCGTCTTCGGCGGGCGGCTGCTCCTCAACCTGTTCGTCTGGAAGGCCGACAAGCCGGTCACCGAAACGGCGAAAGGTTTCCTGCCGAGCGCCAGGCCCCTGGCCAAACTCGGCAAGTTCGCGATGCCGGTGTTTCTGATCCTGGCTGTGGTCCTGCCGTTCCTGCTGATGTCGGCCTATGGCTCGCGCGGGTCGCGCCAGTATCTCGACCTTGCCATTCTGGTGACCACCTACGTGATGCTCGGCTGGGGCCTGAACATCGTGGTCGGTCTCGCCGGCCTGCTTGATCTGGGATACGTCGCCTTCTACGCGGTCGGTGCCTATTCCTACGCGCTGCTGGCCCAGTATTTCGGCTTCTCCTTCTGGATCTGTCTGCCGCTCGCCGGCATCCTGGCCGCTTTCTGGGGTATCATCCTGGGCTTCCCGGTGCTGCGTCTCAGGGGGGACTATCTTGCCATTGTGACGCTGGCCTTCGGGGAAATCATCCGGGTGGTCCTGCTCAACTGGTACGATTTCACCGGTGGTCCGGACGGTATCTCCGGCATTCCGCGGCCGAGCTTCTTCGGTATCGAATTCGAGCGCGGCCCGGGCGGATTCGCCGACACCTTCGGTCTGGAATACAATTCCATTCACCGCATCATCTTCCTCTACTACCTGATCCTGATCATGGCTCTGGTCACCAACTTCGTGACCATGCGTCTGCGCAAGCTGCCGGTCGGGCGGGCTTGGGAAGCCCTGCGCGAGGATGAAATCGCCTGCCGTTCGCTCGGCATCAACACCACCAACACCAAGCTGACCGCTTTTGCGCTCGGTGCGATGTTCGGCGGTTTCGCGGGCTCGTTCTTCGCCACCCGGCAAGGCTTCATCTCGCCGGAGAGCTTCACCTTCATCGAATCTGCGGTCATCCTGGCGATCGTCGTTCTCGGCGGTCTCGGCAGCCAGATTGGCGTCGTGATCGCCGCGGTCGTGATGATCGGTGGTTTCGAGTTCTTCCGCGGACTGGAAGAATACCGCATGCTGGTGTTCGGGCTCCTGATGGTCGTCATCATGGTCTGGAAACCGCGCGGCCTTATCTCCACCCGCATGCCGTCGATAACCCTCAGCGGCAAGAAGGCCAAGGGCATCAGTGCCGACCTCGTTCAGGAGGGCCACGGATGAGCTCCTGGGATACAAACCCCGTCCTGACGATCGAGCATCTGACCATGCGCTTTGGCGGTCTGGTCGCCATCGACGATCTGTCGTTCAATGTCGGGCGCGGTGACATCACTGCCCTGATCGGCCCGAACGGCGCCGGCAAGACCACCGTCTTCAACTGCGTTACCGGCTTCTACAAGCCGACCGAAGGGCGGGTCGTGATGAACCGCACCAACGGCGAGCATTACCTGCTTGAGCGCATGGCGGACTTCCAGATCTCTGCGAAAGCCAAGGTCGCCCGTACCTTCCAGAACATCCGCCTGTTCGGCGGCATGACCCTTCTGGAGAACCTGATGGTCGCGCAGCACAATCCGCTGATGCTGGCTTCGGGCTATTCGCTTGCGGGTATCTTCGGTCTGGCAACCTTCCGCAAGGCAGAGCGTCAGGCAGTCGAAAAGGCACGTTACTGGCTGGAAAAGACCGCGCTCATCGATCGGGCGGACGCCCCGGCCGCTGACCTGCCTTACGGCGACCAGCGCCGTCTGGAAATTGCCCGGGCCATGTGCTCCGGTCCGGAGCTGCTGTGTCTGGACGAACCGGCTGCCGGTCTGAACCCCAAGGAAAGTGGCGAACTGAACGCGCTCCTGCAGTACATCCGCAAGGAGCACGGCACCTCTATCCTTCTGATTGAACACGACATGAGCGTTGTGATGGAAATTTCGGATCATGTCGTGGTTCTGGACTATGGCGAGAAGATCTCCGACGGCACGGCGGCTGAAGTGAAGGACGATCCGAAGGTGATCGCCGCCTATCTGGGCGTACCGGACGAGGAAGTCGACGCCGTGGAAGAGGAGGTCGGCATATGACAACCTCCAACCACCTCCTGGAAGTCAGGAACGTCGAGACCCACTACGGCAAGATCATCGCGCTGCGCGGTGTCGATCTGACCGTCGACCGGGGCGAGATCGTCTCCCTGATCGGGGCCAACGGCGCCGGCAAGTCGACGTTGATGATGACCATCTGCGGCACGCCGCAGGCCAGCTCCGGCCAGGTCATCTACGATGGCGAAGACATCACCCGCATGCCCACCCACCAGATCATGCGCAAGTCGATTGCGCAGTCTCCGGAAGGGCGGCGGATCTTCCCGCGCATGAGCGTGATGGAAAATCTGATCATGGGTGCGGAAATGGCCGGCAACCACGATCTGGAAGCCGGACTTCAGCGCGCCTTCGACCTGTTTCCTCGCCTCAAGGAGCGCCGGAACCAACGCGGTGGCACGCTTTCGGGCGGTGAGCAGCAGATGCTGGCGATCGCCCGGGCCCTGATGTCCAACCCGCGTCTTCTGCTTCTGGACGAACCGTCTCTCGGCCTTGCGCCGCTGATCGTGAAACAGATCTTCGACGCTATCCGGGACCTCAACCAGAGCGACGGTCTCACCGTCTTCCTGGTGGAACAGAACGCCTATCATGCGCTGAAACTGGCACACCGGGCCTACGTGATGGTGAACGGCAAGATCACCATGTCGGGTTCCGGCAAGGAACTGCTTGCCCGCGAGGACGTGCAGGCGGCCTACCTCGAAGGCGGAAGACACTAGGAGCGCGCTATGGGTATTCTTTATCAGACCAGTTTCGGCGTGTTTCTCGTCCTGCTGTGCTGCCTTGGCGGCGGCGCGGCCTGGATGACGGGACGTGCCTGTGCCAACACCTGGCGGCCGCTTTATGTGCTGTTCTGGTTCGTGTTCCTGTTGAGCCTGGCGATCCGGTTCCTGACCTTCGCCCTGTTCGACGGAACGCTACTGTCGGTGCACTATCTGGTTGTAGACTATCTCATTCTGCTTGCAATCGGTCTGGCGGGATGGCGGTATACACGCACCAACCAGATGACGACGCAGTATGTCTGGCTTTACGAAAAGACGAGTCCCTTCAGTTGGCGGTTGAAGACCGGCCAGACGGACAAATACGCCAAGGATTGAGAATTCCGGAGGTGCGTTTTCCGCGCCGATGGGGAACCGGCTGGGAATGGACGAAAAACAACAAGAATCGTCCCTGGCCCGGCCAAAACGGAAGCACGGGCTTCCATTCCAAGTGGTCCAGATAACTGGAACCAGGGGAGTTGATGATGAAAAAGTATCTTTTGGCTAGCGTTGCTGCAGTTGCCGGTGTGGCCATGTCCACCGCCGCTTTTGCAGACATCGTGATCGCAACTGCAGGCCCGATGACCGGCCAGTACGCCTCCTTCGGCGCGCAGATGAAAGCCGGTGCCGAGCAGGCCGTGGCGGACATCAACGCAGCTGGCGGCGTCAATGGTGAACAGCTGGTGCTGGAAGTGGGCGACGATGCCTGCGACCCGAAACAGGCTGTTGCCGTTGCCAACCAGATGGTCGGCAAGGGCGTGGTCTTCATGGCCGGTCACTTCTGCTCGGGCTCTTCCATCCCGGCATCCGCCGTTTACGCGGAAGAAGGTATCGTCCAGATTTCTCCGGCTTCCACCAACCCGAAGTTCACCGACGAACGTCCTGGCCCGGGCACCTTCCGCGTTTGCGGTCGTGACGACCAGCAGGGTCAGGTTGCCGGTACCTATCTGGCAGAGGAATTCGGCGACAAGAACATCGCCATCGTTCACGACAAGACTGCCTATGGCAAAGGCCTCGCCGATGCCACCAAGGAAGTCATGAACGCTGCCGGCAAGAACGAAACCCTCTACGAAGCCTACACCGCCGGTGAAAAGGACTACACCGCGCTGGTTTCCAAGCTGAAGTCGGAAAACATCGACGTTCTCTACGTCGGCGGTTACCACACCGAAGCCGGCCTGATGAAGCGTCAGATGGTCGACCAGGGCATGAGCACCGTTCTCGTTTCCGGCGATGCACTCGTGACCGACGAATATTGGTCGATCACCGGCCCGGCTGGCGAAGGCACTCTGATGACCTTCTCTCCGGACCCGCGCAAGAACCCGGAAGCTGCTCCGGTCGTGAAGGCACTTGAAGACGCCGGCAAGACCGCTGAAGGCTACGCGCTCTACACCTACGCCGCCATCCAGGCTTGGGCAGCAGCTGCCGCAGCTGCCGGCTCCACCGAGTATGACGACGTTGTCGGCGCCCTGAACGACGGCGACTTCAAGACCGTTCTCGGCGACCTCTCCTTTGACGACAAGGGCGACGTCACCCTGCCGGGCTACGTCTGGTACGAGTGGAAAGACGGCCAGTACGACTACAAATAAGCCGTATACGCTGCAAGGTTGATGCTTTGCGTCAGGCCCCGTCCGGCAGTTGCCGGGCGGGGTTTTTTGTTGCCCGCGCGGTGCACGCGGCTCTCTTGTCGCGCTATTTTTCGCATGACGCAGCCAGAGCATTCCGTGACGTTCTACGGCTATTGGCGCAAGTTGGCTTGCGCGAAACTCTTCTAGAGGCACAACAAAGAACATCGTTGTGTAGTAAAGATTGCCGAACCCGGAGAAAGATATTTCTTTCTTCGGGCGCTTCTTCTTGAGTAAAAAATACGGCTTCATACTGCGCTGCAAAATATTAAGTCGGCGCCTGACTAAAAAATATCCAAATTTTTTTCATAACCCCTTTCCAAAAGGCAGTAATTTTGTTTTTCTATGCGCGTTCGCACACATTGATAGCTCTTCAGGAACGGAGGTTACCTGGAGGTTATTGGTCGTGCGTCTAATAATAATGATAGAAGCTGACTTGGGGACACAATGGCGAACACACGGGGCGCTGCTGTTAAGTATGACAGCGTTCAAAAGAGCTATGACGGGGAAACCCTGGTCGTAAAGAACCTCAATCTCGATATTCCGCCGGGCGAATTCCTGACAATGCTCGGCCCGTCCGGTTCCGGCAAAACAACCTGCCTGATGATGCTGGCCGGCTTCGAACCGGCAACGCATGGCGAAATCTACCTGAACGACCGTCCGATCAACAACGTGCCCCCGCACAAGCGCGGCATCGGCATGGTGTTCCAGAACTACGCCCTGTTTCCGCACATGACGGTGGCCGAGAACCTCGCCTTTCCGCTTCAGGTTCGCGGTGTCGGCAAGGCCGACCAGCAGGAAAAGGTCAAACGGGCTCTTGAGATGGTCGAGCTCGGTTCGTTCGGCAACCGCCGTCCGGCACAGCTCTCCGGTGGTCAGCAGCAACGCGTCGCAGTGGCCCGCGCCCTGGTTTTCGATCCGGAACTGGTGCTGATGGACGAGCCTCTCGGTGCGCTCGACAAGCAGCTGCGCGAGCAGATGCAGTACGAGATCAAGCACATTCACGAGAACCTGGGCGTCACCGTCGTCTACGTGACCCACGACCAGACCGAAGCGCTGACCATGTCGGACCGCGTGGCTGTGTTCAACGACGGTGTCATCCAGCAATTGTCGACGCCGGACGATCTCTATGAAGATCCGAAGAATTCCTTCGTCGCCCAGTTCATCGGCGAAAACAACAAGCTGAACGGCAAGGTCGTCGAGATCAACGGCTCTGAGTGCCTTGTTGAACTCGATGACGGCACTAAGCTTAAGGCTGACAAGGTCAACGTGTCCGCCGTCGGCGACAGGACGACCCTGTCCCTGCGGCCGGAACGGGTGGAGTTCGACACCCATGACACGATGGACAATCTGGTCAACGGCCGGATCGAGGAACTCATCTACCTCGGTGACCATATCCGCGTTCGCATGAACGTGGGCGGCAACGACGAGTTCATCGTCAAGGTTCGCAACCGCGGAGAAAAGCGCAAACTCGCCGTCGGCGAGACAGTCCGCGTCGGCTGGGCGCTGAACGACTGTAAAGCGCTCGATGCGGTTGTCTGAAATCGCCCGGCGGCCGGCAACCGGCCGCTAGCGACCACAACGGAAAAATCCGTTAAATCCTAAAAGAGGGAGCTAACTCACATGAAGCTCAAAACTGTAATTCTCGCAGGCACCGCTCTGGCATTTGCCGGCAGCGCGGCCATGGCGAAGGACATGACCATCGTTTCCTGGGGCGGCGCCTATCAGGCCTCCCAGAAAAACGCCTACGCCGATCCGTATGTCGCGGAAAACTCCGACATCAACGTGATCTGGGACGAGTCTTCGAACGAGGCTGTCGCCAAGCTGCGCGCCATGAACGAAGCCGGCAACATCACGTGGGATCTGGTCGACGTGGTTGCTTCCGACGCGATCCGTCTGTGCGACGAAGGTCTGGCGCTGGAAATCGATCCGGACACCGACCTTGCCGATGCACCGGACGGTACCAAGGCTTCTGAAGACTTCGGCGACCTGCTGGTCTCCGAGTGCTTCATTCCGCAGATCGTCTACTCCACCACCTTCGGCTATCGTTCCGACATTGCGGAGTGGAACGGCAAGGAGCCGGACGACATCTGTGACGTGTTCGATCTGGAAGCATTCCCGGGCAAGCGCTCGCTGGAAAAGCGCCCGATCAACAACATGGAATGGGCTCTTCTGTGCGACGGCGTGCCGAAGGAAGAAGTCTACAACGTTCTTGAGACCGAAGAAGGCCAGGAGCAGGCCTTCAAGAAGCTCGACACCATCAAGGACAACGTCGTGTGGTGGTCTGCTGGTGCGGAAACCCCGCAGCTTCTGGCCGACAAGGAAGTCGTGATCGGCTCCACCTACAACGGCCGCCTGTTCTCCCTGATCGAAGAGCAGAAGCAGCCGGTCAAGATGCTGTGGGACGCTCAGGTGTTCGACCTTGACGGCTGGATCATCCCGGCCGGTCTTCCGGAAGACCGCCTCGCCATGGTGAAGGACTTCGTCAAATACGCCACCGACACCCAGCGTCTGGCGGATCAGGCGAAGTACATCTCCTACGGCCCGGCTCGCAAGTCCTCGGCACCGCTGGTTGGCAAGCACGCCGACCTCGGCATCGAAATGGCTCCACACATGCCGACCGACCCGAACAACGCCAAGAACACCTTCCTCTATAACTACGAGTGGTGGGCGGATTACCGGGACGACATCGACGCCAAGTTCCAGGCGTGGCTGGCCCAGTAATCAACTGATGCTGTTCGCGTTCGGATGAACGCGGACAGATGAGAAACCGGTCCGGGTGAGGCAATGCCTCACCCGGATCTTCCAACGGATTTGCGGAAGACTGTTTCATGAGCGATACCCACGCGGGCGAGGTTCTGACGACGCAAGACGGCAAGCCGCTGAAGGCAGCCCTTGCCAAGGCGCTGCGCCGCGAGAAGCTGCGCGCCCTGGCGCTGATTGCGCCCCTGCTGATTTTTGTCCTGCTCACCTTCGTTGCCCCGATCGTGGACATGCTGTTCCGCTCGGTCGAAAACGGGATCGTGGAAGACACGCTTCCCAAGACCGTCATCGCTCTTCAGGAGTGGGATCCAACCTCCGGCAATGTGCCCGATGAGGTTGTCTTCGCGGCGCTTTACGACGACCTGGCCGTCGCCGTCGAAGAAAAGACCCATACCCGCCTCGGCTCACGCCTCAACTACGAGGAAACCGGCGTTTCCAGCCTGTTCCGCAAGACAGGGCGCGGCATCAAGCGCATGGACGAAGCCGGTCCCTTCAAGGAACAGTTCATTGACCTCGACAAGGACTGGGGCAATGTCGAGACCTGGCAGGTCCTCAAACGGTTCTCGCCGCGCTATACGGCCGGCTATTTCCTGAATGCCTTCGACGCGCAGCAGACCGCGAACGGGATCGAACTGAAGCCGGAAGACGAACGGATCTACATGTTCCTGTTCGGCCGTACCCTGTTCCTGTCAATCGCGATCACCGTGTCGTGCCTGCTTCTTGGCTATCCGATCGCGTTCCTCTTGTCCGCCTTGCCGCTGCGCTCCTCCAACCTGCTGATGATCCTCGTACTTCTGCCGTTCTGGACATCGCTTCTGGTGCGGACCTCGGCCTGGAAGGTGCTGTTGCAGCAACAGGGGGTGATCAACGACTTCCTCGTCTGGACAGGCATCATCAGCGACGCCGGACGCCTGGTCATGATCAACAACCAGACCGGCACCATCATCGCCATGACGCATATCCTGCTGCCGTTCATGATCCTGCCGCTGTATTCGGTCATGAAAACCATTTCGCCGTCCTATGTGCGCGCGGCCAAGAGCCTTGGCGCCAACGACTGGACCGCGTTCTGGCGGGTGTATTTCCCGCAGACCGTGCCGGGCATCGGCGCGGGTGCCGTGCTCGTCTTCATTCTGTCGATCGGTTACTACATCACACCGGAACTGGTGGGCGGAACGTCGGGCATCTTCATTTCCAACCGGATTGCCTACCACATCTCGTCGTCGCTCAACTGGGGTCTGGGCGCAGCGCTCGGCACGCTGCTGCTCGTCGCGGTTCTGGTGCTCTTTGTTGTCTACGACAAGATCGTCGGCATCGATAACGTGAAACTCGGATAGGTGGCGGCATGAGTGCACTTCCTCCCTACGCGTCTCCTCTCCAGCGGACCTGGTACTATACGTTCCGGGTGATCTGCGGGCTGATCTTCTTCTTCCTGATCTTCCCGATCCTGGTGATCCTGCCGCTCAGCTTCAACGCGGAGAACTTCTTCACCTTCACCAAGGCGATGCTGGCGCTCGACCCGGCAGGCTATTCCTTCAAGCACTACCAGGACTTCTTCACCAATCCGGACTGGCAGCAGGCGCTGACCAACTCGGTGCTGATCGCACCTGTCGCCACCATTCTGGCAACAGGCTTCGGCACCCTGGCGGCAATCGGCCTGTCCCAGTCCCATGTGCCCTACAAGTCCGCAATCATGGCAGTGCTGATTTCGCCGATGATCGTGCCGCTGATCATCTCGGCGGCAGGCATGTACTTCTTCTATTCGCGCATCGGCCTGCAGGGCACCTATTGGGGTGTTGTTCTGGCCCATGCCGCGCTTGGAACGCCCTTCGTCATCATCACGGTGACGGCGACACTGGTCGGTTTCGACCGCAGTCTCGTGCGGGCGTCGGCCAGCCTGGGCGCCAACCCGGTTACCACCTTCTTCAAGGTGCAGATGCCCCTGATCATTCCAGGTGTCGTCTCCGGAGCGCTGTTTGCCTTCATCACCTCCTTCGATGAAGTGGTGGTGGTGCTGTTCCTGGGGTCCGCCGGTCAGAAGACATTGCCCTGGCAGATGTTCACCGGCCTTCGCGAACAGATCTCGCCGACCATTCTGGCGGTGGCATCCCTGATGGTGGCCATTTCCATCTGCCTGTTGACCGTGCTGGAGCTGCTGCGCCGCAGGTCCGAACGCCTGAGAGGTCTGTCCCCGGGCTGATCCCGGGCGGGCGCAAGGAGCGCCCCGCTGCTTTCAAGGTGAGCCGGTGGCGGAACGCCAGTCACCGGGTGGAGACAGGGTCTCCCGGTAGCAAGACATTTTGAATTTGGGCCTGGCGGGCCGGCTTCTTCGCGGAAGCCGGCCCGTTTTGCGTTTCAGGTCCCTGGAAACCGAAGCTCGAACGAACGGAAGGAGCCTTCAATGAGCAACGACATGATCCGCATTTATGAAATGAACAACGGCGAGAAGGCGTTTTCGCCCTTCTCGGTTGCCGAAATGGACAGCCGCCAGGCAAAGCTCCGCAAGCTGATGGCGGACCGGCAGATCGATGCCGCCCTGTTCACCTCCTATCACAACATCTGCTACTACTCCGGCTTCCTCTATTGTTACTTCGGCCGCAAATACGGCTTTCTGGTCACACAGGACAAGGCAACCACGATTGCGGCCGGTATCGACGGTGGTCAGCCCTGGCGCAGGACTCACGGCGACACCGTGATCTACACCGACTGGCGCCGGGACAATTACTTCCACGCCATCCAGTCGCTGCTTGGGATGCCCAATCCTGGGGTCAAGCGCATCGGCATCGAGTTCGACCACGTCTCCCTCGACATGCTGAAGCTTCTGGAAGCCGCGCTTCCGGGCGTGGAGCTGGTCGACATTGCCGCCGACGCAATGGCGCAGCGCACGATCAAGAGCGCCGAGGAGCACGTGCTGATCCGCGAAGGCACGCGCATCTGCGATATCGGTGGTGCGGCTCTGGTGGAGGCGGTTCAGGCCGGCGTTCCGGAACACGAAGTCGCCATGGCCTCGACCAATGCCATGATCCGGGAAATCGCGAAGTCCTTCCCGTTCGTCGAGCTGATGGACACCTGGACCTGGTTCCAGTCCGGCATCAACACCGACGGAGCTCACAACCCGGTCACCAACAAGAAAGTGGAAGCAGGCGATATCCTCAGCCTCAACTGTTTCCCGATGATCTTCGGCTATTACACGGCGCTGGAGCGGACCCTGTTCTGCGAATATGCCTCCGACGAGCACCTGCGGCTTTGGGAGATCAACTGCCATGTCCACCGCGAGGGACTGAAGCTGATCAAGCCGGGTGCGCGCTGCTGCGATATCGCAAGCGAGCTGAATGACATCTACCGTAGCCACGA
This sequence comes from Labrenzia sp. THAF191a, assembly GCF_009363335.1. Lineage (GTDB taxonomy): Bacteria > Pseudomonadota > Alphaproteobacteria > Rhizobiales > Stappiaceae > Roseibium > Roseibium algicola. The sequence goes on along the minus strand of NZ_CP045333.1, from coordinate 964,869 downwards.
TCTCCTGAAGTACCGCAGCTTCGGCTACGGCCATTCCTTCGGTGTGCTCAGCCACTACTACGGCCGTGAAGCTTCGGTGGAGTTGCGTGAGGATGTCGACACGGTGCTTCAACCGGGCATGGTCGTCTCCATGGAGCCGATGATCATGATCCCGGAAGGCGAAGCCGGAGCAGGCGGTTACCGGGAACACGACATCCTGATCGTTTCGGAAACCGGGGCTGAGAACATTACCGGTTTCCCGTTTGGACCGGAGCACAACATCGTGCCGAAACGATAAGGCGGCAAACTTTCTGGTTTTCGAAGAACCCTGGCGGCAAGGTGTGGGCATCTTGCCGCCAGTGACGGTCTCGAAAGGAACCTGTCGCAATGCAGCAAATGCTCCGGGGCGATCGCAGGACCCTTCAACAAACATCTTGGGTTACCCGGCAAGGCGTGATTTAACCGGGCTATCTTCGAGCGCCTGCGGAGGGCTGAATGACCTCATCCGACACCATGAAACCTGCTCTGGCCAGTCTGGCCCGGACCTGTGAAGCGATCGCCAACGGTCGCTTCGACGAGGTCGAGGAGCTTTATCAGGTGATCACGGACGAGGGTGTCGCAGCCGATATCCGCGCCCTGGCGGAAACCTTTTCAGGCATGGTGGTGCAGGTGGAGGCACGCGAATTCCATTCCAGCCAGCTCATTGCGGAACTGACGGAAACCAAGCGCCAGCTGGAAGCGGCCGAAGCGAAGCTGCGCAAGGAAAATGCCGAGCTGAAAACCCGGCTGGACAAGTTCGAAGTCACCTACGACAAGGAACAGGCGCAGGCTGAAATCGAACAGGTGAGCGATTCCGACTATTTCCGCTCCCTGCAGTCCCGCGCCAAGGATCTTCGATCCCGGTACAAGTCCTGAACTGTCAAAACATCCTTCGAGATCGATCCGTGACCAAAATCATTTCCACTCATTCTTATCGCGGCGGCACGGGCAAATCCAACGTCACGGCCAACCTGGCCGCGGTGCTTGCCCTGCGTGGTCACAGGGTCGGCATTGTCGATACGGATATCCAGTCCCCTGGCATTCACACCCTCTTCAAGGTCGATCTCAACACGGTCAACAACACGCTGAACAACTACCTGTGGGGGCATTGTTCGGTGACTGATACCGCTGTCGATGTCACGGAAAACGTGGTCGATGGCGATGGCAATCCAACGGTGCCGGACGGTGGCAAGGTCTTTCTGGTGCCTTCATCGATCAAGACCGGCGAGATCGCACGGATCCTGAAGGAAAAATATGATGTCGAGGATCTGAACCGGGGTTTTGTGGACCTCTGCCGGGGCCTGGAACTCGATTATCTGCTGATCGACACCCACCCGGGCGTCAACGAGGAAACACTGCTTTCCATCGCTATCTCCGACGCGCTGCTTTTGATCCTTCGTCCTGATATCCAGGATTATCAGGGCACCGCAGTCACATTGGAACTGGCACGCAAGCTTGAGGTGCCGCAGCTGTTTCTGGTGGTCAACAAGGCTCTGGAAACCTTCGATTTCAACGAGTTGGCACAGCGCATCTTTTCCAACTACCGCACGCCGGTGGCAGCTGTCCTGCCGCTGTCGACGGATCTCATCCAAATCGGCAGCACAGGCCTGATCAGCACCCAGCAGCCGGACCACGGTTTCACGCGGGCAATCGAGACGATCGTCGATTCCATCGAGTGATTACAGTTGCAGGCCAGGTTTCCGGGTGGTCTCGGCTCAGTCCTGCATTTCAAACAGGCCCTTCAGGAAACTGTCGACGTCTCCAAGGCGTTTGTTGCGGTCTAACTCGAGCGCCTGGCGCAAGGTGTTCCAGGCTTGCGGGGAGAGCCCCTCGATAGGCGCCGGCACGAGACCTTCCCGCGCGACCTCGTCTATCGGCCGGAACTGGAACGGATGGCCGCCGGTCAGGATCTGGTAGGTGATGCAGCCAAGCGCAAAGACATCGTCGCGGGGGTCACGGTCCGCTTGCCGGAATTGCTCGGGGCTTGCGTAGGCCGAGGTCAGGCTATCCCGGATCGGATGGTCCGCACTGGCGCTTGCCGCTGCCGCCAAACCGAAATCAAGGAGCTTGATCGTGCCATCCGTCAGCAGAAAGATGTTGCCGGGCTTCAGATCCGAATGAACGACGCCCCGGCTGTGCGCGTGGGACAGACCAGCACAGGTGCCGCGCAGGATCCTGGCGCATTCGCCCAGAGGCAGGGGTTTGCCAAGGGCCCGGCCGATCCGGCGATCAAGACCGACGCCGTTTAGCTGCTCCATGACGATAAACACATCGGCCTTGTCTCGATCGAAGTCGTAGACGGTGGTTATATTCGGATGTGCGAGTGCCTGAGACTTGCGCGCCTCGGCCTCCAGAAGCCGCACGGCTTCGGTGTCGTTGCGATAGCTTTCGTTCAGAAGCTTGATGGCGACGTAAGGCTGGTCGTGAGCTGCCTCCAGGCGCCGGCGGTCAACGGCTGAATAAACATGCCCCATGCCGCCGCTCCCGATCTCGATGTCCAGAATGAACCGGTCACGCAAAATGGAGCCGACACCGGCGCGTTTCACCTGGGGTGTCGCCAGCTTGTTGACGTCGAGACTGTCTCTTTGTCCGCCGCCGGAAACGCGGCGCGCGTCGGAACGAAACCGGGCACTTTTGAATTCGGTCAGGTATTTGTCCAGTTTGCCGCTGTCGGCTGGAGGTGGTGGTTCTTCGGCGGCATTCGAGCGTCGACTGCGAAAGCCGGCGTAGCCCGCAACGAGTGAGGTCAAAATGGCCTCGTCCATCTTGCCCCGTGTTACGTCACTTGCAGTCTCGTCATCCGTTGCCCCGGCTGGCTCGTTAAGTAATGGCAATGGCGGCATGTTTGCAGGGGGCGTTGCTGCCTGCGCAGGTGAGGGTGCCGATACCGGTTCCTGCTGTGTGCCGTGAACAGCATGTGGACGTGGCAGACCGTCAATCACGTTGTAACCGGAATGCTTGGCATCGCCCGCCGGCAACTGGTTCTGCAGCCTCTGGCCGAGCTCGTTCGGAAGCTGGCCCGCTTCGACAAAATCCCGGATTGCCTGCCGCGTTTCATCAAGGGCCTTCGCTGATTGCTGTGCACTGGTCCGCAGCTGCTTCGACAAGGCGTCATAAGACAGCTTGCCGGACACGAAGGCGGTTATCAGCTTGTGCGTGGCGGAGGTCGTGTCTGACGTCAAATCTGCAGGATCCCTGGCGACAATTCGGCCCGAAGCTTCTCTTGGCCCCGGAACAGGAGCAGCGGAAGCCGCTGGGGCGACAAAGGTAGAGCTGGGTAAACGCGTGGGGTATGGTTCGCCAGCCGACGCTCAGTATGCGCGCTGCAGTCGTTTTGTTCCAGCTGGCTTCGCGCATTTATGCTTGGATGACCTGGGCGTTGATCGGATCGTCGAACGATCCGGGGGCAATTTTTGAAACGCCCATCCACCCCTGATAGATTACCCGAACGGCAGGTAATGTATCGGCGAGGGATGAAAGAGGAATAGACTGCGCGCAACCTTGAAACCGGCTCTGCTAGCCCTTCTCGCGCTGCAACGGTGCGTTGGCACCAAGGGTATGAAACCGACGGCAATATCTTGATCGCGCAAGTCACATTCGCCTTCGTGTCAATTTGAGTGAAATTTACAATCATTAATAGGGGTTGATCGAAATGACCGGGGAAGACGACATCAAAGGCGGTATCGCCAGCTTCTCGATTGGCCTCGGAAACAAGGGGCACAGTGCAATCCCGATCAAGCCGGCACCGCCTTTCAGGGTGCTGATCGCAGGAGACTTCGGCCTTGCGGCAACCGGCGTGGCTTTCAATATTACCGGCCAGGACGCCGAGGAAATCCTGGAACAGAAAACACCATCCTTTTCCGTCTCGGCGGCCAATATGCTCGGTTCGCATCCACCCGAGCTGGAAGAACAGGTTTTCTTCGCGCGCCTGAAAGATCTGCATCCAACAAAACTGCTGCGCGAATTTCGCTTTGTGCGGGATCTCGAGGCGGCTTCCGGTGACCAGGATCAGCTTGCCGTTCATGACCAGCGTTACGACAAGGTCGGCAAGTCGGCACTGGATGAGCAGAAGTCATTGCTGGAAAGACTGCTGAAAGACGACGAATTGCCGGCCTCAGCGCAAGGCAAGCGTAAGGAAAACGATGCCTCGAGCAGCAGCAAGGGAACCGAGGGGCTCGACGCCCTCCTGTCGATGATCCGCACTCCGGAGGAAAAGGCTGCTCCCGGCGAAAGCGGCAGTGCCGCGAAAACCGCCGTGGATGCCTTCATTCAAAAGACCCTCCAGGAAACGGGCCAGGTTTCAAGTGCACCTGTCGAGGGGAAAAAGAAGGATGCGCCAGCCGATACGCTGCAGCAGGCACAGGCGCGTCTCTTCTTCGAGAGCCCGAAACTGAGCACGGTGCTGCTGAACTGGCATGGATTGGACCTGCTCCTGAGTGAAGTTCCGTTGGACCTGCCGCTGGAACTTTATCTCCTTCAGCTCGATCACGATCTTGATGCCGTCGATCTGCAGGAGGTTCTGGGCGAAACCGGCGAGGCCCTGCAGGCAGAACTCTACGATATCGCCCTGTTTGCGAACGAAATCGGCCTGGGCCCACGCGACACGGAACGGCTGAAGGTGCTTGCGCGGGAATGCGCCGAAAGCGACACGGTCGGGCTTGCCGCGCTTGCCGGGCACTTTGCCGGAGTTCCGGGTGAGGAAGTTGCCGACATCGAAACGCCACATCAGTTGCTCGACAAGCCGGGCTTCGAAGGTTTTGCAGGCTTGAGGGCCGGCGATGCCGCCTCTCACCTGGCACTGTTCTGGAACGATGCCCGGTTGACCGCCGAAGAGGACGGTGCGCCGGCGCTGTTTGTGTCGGGTGCTTTTGTCGCCCTTTCCGAAATACTGGTCCAGCTTGAAACAGACGTGTTTCCGCGGCTCCCCGTCGGCATGCCGAAGGATTATGATGCGCTGGAGCTTGTCGAAAGCCGGTCGATGGGCGGTGACGTTGCCATGGCAACACGGTTTGCCGTCGGTTCGGATACGGCACCGTCGCTCGCGCTTGCCGGCATCAACGTGCTGGAGGGTGTCGCCAACAGAACCAGCCTCGTATTCCGTCGGGCCGTGACGGTCCAGCCCGGCGAGGACGGTCGGGGCGCACTGGATCAGGCCCTTCTGGTGTCCCGCCTGTTTTCCCTGTTCCAGGAAGCTCTCGGCGAGGCCGTGTTTGCAGGGCAGGATGCTGACGAGCGCGAGGCTGCCGTTGCAACGAGCCTGGAAGTGCTGAGCAGATCCCTCTCAGACAAGGTCACTTTCGAAGTGGAACGAATGGCGGTGGAAGATCAGGATCTGATCGGCGTAACCGCAATCGTGCAGGGTGGCTGGGCCTCGGGCCAGCAGCATTCCTTCTATCTGCCGGCTTCCGGCGGTTGAGCATCTGTATCCGTCCAAACGGTTATCACCGTGATGTCGTCCGAGGACCCGCCGGCCACAGCGCGCGAAACAAGCCGGTCAGCAAGACCGAAGGCCCCCTCGTTGGCCATCCTGGCCAGCATGGTTTCGTCCATGCCTTTCAACAGTCCGTCGGTGCAAAGTACAAAAACATCGCCGGGCATCATCTCCAGCGTTCGGCGGTCAAGCTGAAGCGTGTTGTGGATGCCGACAGCGGCAGTCAGCCATCCGGCTTTGTCGGCATGGTCCTCCGAGATGAGGAACAGTTGCTGCTGGCGCAAAAGGTAAAGACGCGAATCTCCGGCCCAGATGCAGCTGGCTTGTGTCCCGCTGATGATCAGGCTGAGACTTGTCGTGCCGGAAATGTCTTGTTCGGGGACAGCGAGAAAACCGGCGTAAAGACCGTGGTTGACGTGGTTGAGCTTGGCTTCGAGGGCAATCTGCCGGGCTTCATGGCTGCTCGGCGGCATGTTGGTCAGTTGCGAGATGGCGTGAACCGTCGCACGGCTGGCGACGTCACCCTCTCTGTGACCGCCCATGCCATCGGCAATCGTGAAGAGCCCATGCGACGGGGCCGCAAAGTGGCTGTCCTGGTTGACCTTGTGTCGGCGTCCGCGCCGGGTCGCTGCTTCGGATCGCAGCAACGCAACAGCGGCAGAAGTGTCGACCGTATTCAAACGCACGTTCTCCCGAGTAAGCGCCGCAGGACCAGTCCGGGTTCGATCTTAACGCGCAGTCATTCTTCGGAAAAGAAGTCTCCGGTTTCCAGCTAGGCGCCGGTCATGTGCCTCTGGATAAGGAGGCCCGTCGCAGCGTCTGGATAGCTGTCCCCGGCAAGCAGACCGAACGCGAGCCGGATCGAGAGTGGCCGGGAAGTGTGCAGAAATTTGCTTATCCCTGGTCTCGTAGCCTTTCGCGTGGTGCGCCTTTATAAAATGTACAAGTTTCACGCTGAAATTGCGTGGCAGATGCTTTCATCGGTTGAAACCGGAGGCTGCCGGCTTTCGCAGTCCGGGCACCGATGCAGATTTGGGAAATGGCAATGACCGCAGAAGTCGCAGAAATCACCATCGGCCACGAGACGGACGGCGACCAGATCGTTGTTCGTCCTGTCGGCAAGCTGGACACGCTCAGCGCAAAAACCTTCGAAACCTATCTGAAGAACCTGATCGAGGAAAAGCCGGCAACCTTGCTGATCGACATGGGGCAAGTGGACTACGTCACCAGTTTCGGGCTCAGATCACTGTTGATCGTTGCCAAGCTTCTGGCTCCGTCCGGAGACAAGCTGGTGCTGTTTCAGGTGAACCAGTCCGTGGTCGACGTCCTCAAGATCTCCGGCTTTCTGAAGATCATGCAGGTGGCGGAAAGCCGGGAAGACGCAAAGGCGCTGGCGGGTTGAGCGAAGCTCACGCCCAGCAGATTGATTTGACCAACGGCCGGCAGGGAACGGGATGGTGGATCTCGAGACGGTGACAGTTCGAAACGACCTGGAGGACCTGCCGGCGGTCTATACCGTGCTGGAGCGGTTCTGCACAGGAGCGGGCCTGTCCGACGCGGTCCGCCGTACCCTGTGCCTGGTCGTTGAAGAGCTGTTCGCCAATACCGTTGCCTACGGCTATCCGGATGGCGGCAAGGACCAGATCGCGATCTCGGCGGCGCTTGGGCCGACACACGTCAAGCTCGTCCTGTCCGACAGGGCGAGACCATTCGACAACAGCGGCATGCCGTCCGGTCCACCGGAAGCGGACACAGTCGAGGACATGGGCATTGGCGGTCTGGGCCTTTATCTGGTGCACCAGCTGGCCGATGACGTGGCGACCCAACGGATCGGAAACGTCAACCACACCACGGTTCTGGTGCCTCGCGCCAAGGATTGACGGGCGCCTTGCTGCAAGGCGGTTCCCTCAGAAGGCAAATTCCATCATGGAGAAATCGTCCGGCAGGGGCGCATTGTCGTGGAATGCGGCCAGCCAGTCGTAGATGGCTTGAGGGACGGTTCCGTCCACGGATTTCGATTTGTCCGCGAGCTCGGCCCAGGTCAGTGTCCGGCCATCCGCATCCTCGATTTCATAGGTGCCGTCACTGATGACGAGCAATCGGTCGCCCGGGCGAATGTCGAATGTACCGCCATCGAATTCCATATCGGGGATGGCGCCGATAACCATGCCTTCCGGCGTTCCGAGGCCGATGACGTCCAGCCCCGATGCCGAAGGCCGCATGAGAATGGCAGCAGGGTGGCCGCCGGAGGCGTAGGCCAGTTGCCGGGTCGAGCGCCGGTAGACGCCATACCAGATGGTGAAGAACATGTTGTTCTGCCGTTCCATCGGAAAGGCATTGTTCAGTTTGGCAAGAACGTTTGCCGGGTCACGAAAATCGGTGCCCCCAAGCGCATTCGAGCGCAGAACGTTGATGATCGCGACAGACAGCAATGCGGCCCCGACACCATGGCCGCAGACGTCGATCAGATAGATTGCGAAATGATCGTCGTCGAGGTCGTGATATCCGAACGAATCACCGCCCAGTTCGGTTGACGGCACCAGAAGCCAGTCCGCTTTCGGGGCTTCCGGTCGCCTTTCCGGCAGGATGGAATAAACATAATTGCCGGCATCACGAAGCTCCGCTTCCAGGCGCTCCTGGGTGCGGGTCAGCAAGATGTTGTATTCAGCCAACTGGTCTTCCACGGCTTCGCCATGTTCGATCGTTGCCTCGTAAAGCAGCTTGAGGTCGTCATGTTCCGCGCGCAATTCCTCAAGTTCTCTGCGCACTCGCGCGAGTTCGCCAGCGGAAGTGTCTGGTTGGGCAGCGGCGCCAAAATTACTGGTGCTTGTCATGTTGTAAATATGATGCCTTTACGGACGCGCGGTGGAAACCCAAAGTTTAGAGTTCTGCTGCTATGTTAATGAAGCAGAAAACATTGGAGCAATCGCGGTTGATATATCCTTGGCAATGAGCGACACCGTATTGTTAAATACATGAATTATCGATGACACGAGTCCAATCGACCAAAATTTCCAGCTTTCTCGTATAACAGAAGTGCATCGCTTTGAGGTGCAATTGACCACGCCAGCGGGGGAATAAAAATGCAGGCACCTTCTGAAGGCATATCATCTAATTCCGGTCTGCCGCAGATGATTCACCTGGATTTGGACATCAAGGATTTTTGCACCGACTGGACCCATTGCGATCTCATGTCGGGATACATTGCCCGGATGGTCAGCCACAACCGGCTGGATTCGCTCCTGTTTTCCAATCTTTATTCGTCGGCTTTGAACGAGTTGCTGGAAGCGGTGTACCGCACGCACGGCTCGGGCGGCAAACTGCAATGCGCAGTTCAGCGCGACGGCAATGTCGACAGGATCGAACTGACTTTCCCTGCGGACGAAGAAACCTACAAGATCTATGAAACCGCCATTGCGAAGGTCAACGGCGAGGACGCCGAAACGCTTTATCTGGAAGCGCTGTTTGCCGACGCCGAACCGGATGCGAGCCTGGGGCTCCTGGAACTCGGCGTCGACTATGGCGCCCGGCTTGCCATCGGACGGAGCGAAGACGGCCGCATGAGCCTGGTTGCAGAGCTCGTGCTTGAGGACGACACTGAATGATCGCTGATAATATGACACAGGCCTTTCAATGGACCTTCAACGAGAACGATCAGGAGTTCTCGCTCCATGGCAGCTTGCGCCCGCAGCGGGCCGAGGAACTGCATGGCTGCTTTTCCGCGATGGAACAGTCCGTCGCCAAGGTGAGCGGAAAATTCTACGTCAACGTCAGGCGCCTGGTGCGCATGAACAACGTCGCCTTCCACGCATTTGCCGGCAAGATCCTGGATCTTGTGCGCAACCGCAGCGACCTGAGCGTTCATGTGACGACGTCGAGTGTCGTCGGCTGGGCAACGCGCAAGTTCGCCGTGCTGGAGACGATGTCCGAAAAGATCACCGTCAGCGAATACGACAACGAATTCTACCCGGGACAGTCCTTCGTCGAGGACAGTGAATTCATTCATGTCCTGCGGACACAGACCAAGCTTACCTGGCGCCATGAGAAGGAACTCCTTCGCCGCCACGGCCTGAAGCCTGGGATGCAGGTGGCCGACATTTGCTGCGGCATCGGCGATTTCGCCGTGCTCCTGCAGAAGGAGTTCGAGCCCGACCGGCTTGTCGCGCTGGACCATTCCAGATCCAGCCTCGACTACGCACGCCGTGTCGCCGCCGACTTCGGCATCAAGGGCATTGACTATGTCTTTGGCGACGCCGCGGACATGCTGCTGGAGGACAATCAGTTCGACTTCGTGACCTGCCGCCATTCCCTGCAGGTGTTCGATCAGCCGGAACTGATCCTCAAGGAGCTCTACCGTATCTGCAAGCCGGGTGGCCGCATTTACGTGACCAACGAAAAGAACTCCCATTGCCTTGGCGAACCGAGATCGGAATCTATCCAGTGGACCTATAACGAGGTCGCCAAACTCTGGCACCATTTCGATATGGATATCGAAATCGGCCCGAAATGCCGGCGTCTCCTGATCGACGGTGGTTTTGAAAACGTCACCATCGGCTCCTTCATGGTCACCAACACCGACGGCGACCCGCAGGATTTCGCCGACGTCATCGCCTCGTGGAAAAATCTCTTTGCCGGCAAAATGGCGCAGGAACGCGGCGACAGCCCCGAGTTCATCGAACGCTTCGCCAAGGGTTTTGATGATCATATTTTCGCAGCGCTCCACCCCAAGGGGTATGCGGGTTGGCCGATCTGGGTTGCCTCGGGGCGTAAGCCGCTATGAATGCACCGGTAAAGGGCCCTCAGAGTGAAAAGCAGATAGGTCGCTTTTCCCTGCGAAGCTTTCGCGCCAAGTTCATTCTTGTCGTGGGCGTGGCGGTGCTGTTCGATCTGGCGCTTGCCGGTGGCATCGGCATCTGGAACGTGCAGAAACTGTCCAGGGATGCAACGGAGCAGGTCGGTGAAGGCCTGACCACCGCGACCGAAGACTATCTGGAAACCTACATCGACACGACCGCGTTCCGCGCCGACCTTCTGATCGAGCGCGTTCATTCGGAACTTGCGACGCTTGCCTCGTCGATGCAGACGCTGATCGACCACCCGGATATCCAGGAAGCGGTCGGCAACACGATTGAAGACAGTTCGGAATTTTCCTCCGGACTGGTCTACGACGAAAAAGGCGGCTGGTCGCAGAACACAGAGGGTGTTCCTTCCGCAGTCAGCGTCTGGGGCTACTTGCTCGATGAAGACAAGAACCCGCTTCCCAAGGCCGCCGATGAGCTGAAGCACAGCTCCTTCCTCAGCCTTGTCGGGCCTTCGATGATGTCGACAGGCGCTCCCAAGCTGCAGATCTATTATGTCGGCCCCAAGGACGCGTCGATCATGCGCGCGACCCCTTATTCGGAACAGGCGCAGACATTCGACCTGCTTTACCCCGGCCATAACGAAGGCGCGAACTTCTGGGATTTCTTCTTTCCCGGGGTCTACGAAGGTTGGCAAGGCTGGATCAAGGATCCGTCTTCCAAGCCGGTCGAATCCAATATCGTCACCACAGCTCCCTACATCGATGCGATCACGGGCAAGCTGATCGTCAGCTTCTTCCATCCCCTGTGGACGCAGGATCGCAAGGATGTTGCGGGCATGGTCGCGGTCGACATCACGCTCGAACAGCTGACTTCGCTCGTCGAAAGCCTTGAGATTTCGGAAAGCGGCTTCGGCTTCCTGACGATGTCCGACGGCAACGTGGTGGCAACGCCGAAAGCCGGCGAGGCCACACTGGGTCTGGTTTCGAGCGACGTCAGTGGCCAGGGTGTTACCGGCGTGAACCGGAACCTCAAGGAAAGCAGCCAGCCCGCCATCTCGTCTCTTGAACTCAGTGCCAAGGACGAGACCGTCATCAAGCACATCTTCCTTGAAAATGACGGTGAAGAGGTCCCCTATCTTCTGGTCCTCAAGCAGCTCAACCCGACCAACCTGTGGGATGGAACCGGCATCACCTCGGAAACGATGACGCTGGGCTTTGTCGTTTCCGAACGCGAGATCTACCAGTCGCTGATCGATGCCACCAACAACATCTCCGAAGCGACCGCCCGCATCCTGAACTACCAGCTGATTGCCTTCTGCGTCAGTATCTTCGTGGTGTTCGTTGCGGTCTATGCCATTTCCGGCCGTATCACCAAGGGCTTGTCGCAACTGGCTGCCGCAGCGCGCGCGCTGCAGAACAAGGACTATTCGGTTCGCGTTGCCATTCCGACCCGCGACGAAGTTGCGGCCGTGGGGCTTGCGTTTAACCGGATGGCGGAAGAGATCAGCTATCACACGGAGAACCTTGAAAATCTCGTCGAGGAGCGGACCAGGAAGCTGGAAACCGCGAACCACGAGATCGGCGAGCTCAACAAGCGGCTGAAATCGGAAAACCTGCGCCTCGGGGCCGAGCTGGATGTCGCCAAGCGCATTCAGGAAATGGTTCTGCCCCGGCTGAGCGAACTGGAAGTCATCCCGCAGATCGAGATTGCCGCCTTCATGGAACCGGCAGACGAAGTCGGCGGCGATTACTACGACGTCCTGTTCGACGGCAGCCGCATCAAGGTCGGTATCGGCGACGTGACCGGCCACGGCCTGGAAAGCGGCGTGTTGATGCTCATGGTGCAGTCGGTTGCCCGTGCGCTTCAGGAGAAGGGGGACAAGGACCCGATTGCCTTCCTGGATGTGCTCAACCGCGCTGTCTACAAGAACATCACCCGTACCAATTCCGACAAGCACCTGACCCTTGCCTTCGTCGACTACGAGGACGGACAGGTCACCTTGTCCGGCCAGCACGAGGAAGTGCTGATCATACGTGCCAATGGCGAAACCGAGCGGATCGACACGATGGACCTCGGTTTCCCGGTCGGGCTGGAGGCCGATATTTCACCCTTCGTGGCCACACTGGATCTTGCGTTCGGACCCGACGACATCCTGATCCTGCATACGGACGGGATCACGGAAGCGGAAAATGCGAAGGGCGAGATGTATGGCCTCGACCGGCTTGCCCAGAGCGCCCATGAAAATCGCGAAAAATCCGCTAAAGGTATTGCCGCGGCGGTCATTAATGATGTGAAGTCGCATATCGGCGACTACAGGGTATTTGATGACATCACTCTTGTTGTCTTGAAGCATAGGTAAGGCATGGTCGAGGATTTTGGAGAGACGGCTGCTTTGAACGGCGGAGACGCGAGACAGTTTTGTCTCACGCTGATGGCAGAGCCGCTGGAGCTGAGCTGGCATCATTGCGGCCTGACATCGGATTTTATCGGTGAATATTTCAGCAGGGCTTGCGGCAAAGACATCGATCCTGTCGATGCGCGGCACAGCATCAGTTACATGATCAACGAGATTCTGGAAAATGCGATCAAGTTCCGTCACGGCGGCGACATCGCGATTCACAGCTCGCTGGAAGAACAGACGTTTGAAATCCGGATCGTGAACCGGATCGACCAGGAAACGGCCGTCAAGTTTCAGGGGCACCTGAAAGCCCTGCTCGACCGCGAACCGGGAGAGCTGCTCCTGGAACGCATCGAGGAGAACGCCCTCAACCCGGACTCCTCCGGCTCAGGCCTGGGTTTGCTCACACTTATGAGCGACTACGAGGCCAAATTGGGCTGGTCTTTCGCGTCTGAGCGTGTAAGTGAAGGCGTTGAGTTGACGACATATGCTTCTTTGCGACTTTCCTGATCGCTGACATATTCCAAAGGAAGAAATCACAATGGAAATCAGCACGAACGATTACCGCGTTTGGACTGAAGGCTCCGCCATCCACTACGAAGGAACGATGCGGCTTTCAGGAACAGATGCCTACGCACCTATTCTGGACATCATGAATTCCGTTCTGGCGGCCAAGCCGGAACTCATCACCATGGACCTGACAAGCCTGGAATTCCTGAACAGCTCCGGCATCAATCTGCTCGCAAAGTTCACGATCGAAATCAGAAAGCAGCCGGAAGTCGGCGTTCGGGTTCTGGGCTCCAAGTCCATTCCCTGGCAGTCGAAATCACTCCGCAACCTGCAGCGTCTGCACCCGGCGCTTGAACTGACGATTTCCTGATCCCGCACTCGGGCGCGTGAGGACGTGCTGATGCAAGCGCAACGGAAATGCCCGCAGACTTCCGGCCTCGGTTTCAAGAAGGCCGGATGAATTGCGCATGTCGCAGGCCTAATATCCGTCCTCGTTGCAACAGGCTTTCAGTCGTCCCGCCAGTCTCCCGGACATGATAGTGAAAATCTCGGCAAGGCCATCCTGATCACGGCGCAGGCCGCAGCTGGCGCTATCAGTGCCGTGAAGGTTGCCTGCAAAGCGCCGGTCAAGTGATCGGGCAGGGCTCGTAATCCTGCTCAGAGCCTCAGGCCATGAAGTTCCGATCGCCGCGGTGCAGGGCTTTCCACAGCTCGTGATCCGCCAGGCCGGTTCCTGACTTTCCCGTTTCAAAAATCCCTTGGCCGGCAATGCGATCCGGCGGAATATGCCGGTTGATCCGCCGGCTCCCGTGCCGCGGGCAGCCCACCCTTGGCAGGACTGGCGGCATCGCTTTTTGGGTACTGTTTCTGTTCTGCTGCTTCTTGTCAGCGCCATCTTCCGGAGGCCTTAATGACCCTGTCCGCTGAAGCCGTCGAAATCCTGAAATCCGTCAGCACGGCGACACTCACCACGATCCTTCTGAAAAAGGGACTGCGCAACGTCTGGATCCGCGGGGCGATGCCGCTTGATCGCTCCAGACCACGGATCGTCGGGCCGGCATTTACCCTTCGTTTCGTGCCTGCGCGTGAGGACCTGGCAACGCCCGCGTCCTGGGGCTCTCCCATTTCGACACGCGCGGCCATCGAGGAGATGCCGGAAGGATGCGTCGCGGTCATCGATGCGATGGGCATCCGCGATGCCGGTGTCTTCGGCGATATCCTGTGTGCCCGTATGCGCAAACGCAATGTCGCTGGCATGGTCACAGACGGCACAGTGCGCGATCTGACCGGTGTGCTGGCGTCGGATCTGCCGGTCTGGTGCAGCGGTGTCTCGGCCCCGCCTTCGGTGGCCGGTCTAACCTTCGTCGGCTGGCAGGAAACCATCGGCTGCGGCGGCGTTGCGATCATTCCGGGCGATATCATCGTGGCAGACGGCGATGGTGCGGTCGTGATCCCTGCCGCCACGCTTGATGACGTGCTGAAAGAAGCCCCGGAACAGGAACGCATGGAGGCCTGGATCGTCGAGCAGGTCGACGCAGGTGCGAAGCTGCCGGGCCTTTACCCGATGAACGAGGAAACCAAGGCGCGCTACGAAGCCGAACGCTGAGGGGCGTCGGATGCCGGGATCTGCATTCGATAAGGGAATCTGACGACGATGCAGCCCGGCTGCCATGCCTCATCCGGCCAGACTGTTCTGATAACAGGTGCTCGCGCGCCTGTTGCCCTGCATCACGCCCGGCTGTTTCATGCCGCTGGTTGGCGTGTTGTTCTGGCCGATATGCCCGCGCGCCCAGTCTCCCGGGCAAGTCGTGCCTGCGCACTCTATCAGCGTCTGCCATCGCCAAGGTTTGATCCGGAAGATTTCACTGATGCGCTCGAGGCGCTGATCGAACGCGAAAAGCCGTCCCTGATTGTCCCGACTTGCGAGGAGATCTTCTACCTGGCGGCAATTCGGGAGAGGCGTGGCCTTGGGGCGGAGCTGTTCGCGCCAGGTCTCGACCTGCTTCAGACGTCCCACAACAAGCATGACTTCATCAGGTTGTGTGAAGGGTTCGGGATTGCCGTGCCCGAAACACAGCTGCTGACATCTCGGCAAGATGTCACCGACCTTGGCAAGCAGGCCGAAAACCTTGTGTTCAAGCCCGTCTGGTCGCGCTTCGCCGGTCAGGTCCTTGTTTCGCCAGCGTCCCGCAAGTTGAAGCAGGTGGTGCCGAGCGCTGCAATGCCCTGGGTCGCCCAGGAACGGTTGGAAGGAGACGAGATCAGTGCCTACGTTCTGGCGCGCATGGGCAAGGTGCTGGCAATGTCGATGTACCGTTCACTTTACCGGGCCGGTGCTGGCGCGGGGATCTGTTTTGAACCGGTAACGGACCCGGCAACACGGGCTTTTATCGAAACATTCGTCGGGAACACCGGTTGGACAGGGCAGGTTTCGTTTGACCTGATGCGCCTTGATGACGGCTCTGTGCGCCCGCTGGAATGCAATCCGCGCGCGACCAGCGGCCTGCATTTTTTCAAGGACGCGGACCGGTTCGTCCGCACGCTTTTGCAAGGTGGTGACGAAGTCTTGCCGGACGTAACGGGCATTCAGGCCGTGCGGCTGGCCATGTGGGTCTACGGTCTGCCTTCAGCGCTCCGCTCACGAGATTTCGCCCGTTTCCGGGAGGTTCTCGGTGCGGCCGAGGAGATCCTCCGAACCAAGAACGATCCGTCGCCGGGGTGCGCGCAAATACCCGCCTTGCTGGAAATCGCGACCATAGCCATGCGCAACCGCATCAGTCTTCAAAGCGCCACCACGAGGGACATCGAGTGGAACGGGCCGGATCAAAGTTCGATGTAGGCGCTTCTGGGGGATACTGCCGCACCTGGCAGATCGCCTTTTTCAATTGCCTCGATGTCCCTTCGCAAATAGTCGAGCGGTCCGATCAGAGGTTTTGCGTTCGGAAAGCGCGCCGCGTTTTCAAGTGAGGATTTCAGCACGCGGCGGTCTTGTTCCAGAGCGATGCGGAACATCGGCTGGAACATCCAGGACTTGACTAGGTCGAGCAGTCCCTCGTTCGGTCCGATCAGGCAACCGATACCTTCAACAAGTCCGTCGGCCGCCTGCCGCAAATGGAAGGTGGTTGCCAGTGCAAGGCCGTTTTCGCCCCAATATTCCAGCTCGGCGATACCGGGAAAGCGATACCGCCCGACAGTCCGCACCCGCCCGGCTTCCAGCAGCCTGCTGATCAGGCCATGCTGCTGGTCCTCCCCGGTATAAACCGCCTCGACCCAGCCAGGCCCACCGGTGATATCGACCCGAACCCGATGCCGCTTGCTGCTGAGGCCGCGCAGCAGGCCCTTGTGGGTGAAATGGGTGTGGGTCGCATCGAGGATGTTTTCGGCAGCATCGATCAATGTCGAGTTGGTGCTGCTGCGCACGAGGCGCACCACTGTCTTTCCGCTTTCCATCGGATGCAGGTAGGGTTCACCTGAGGGGTCTCCATTGGAAAGAAAGACCACGCCGTCCTTCACGAAGGTCTTGAGGCCGGAAATCCGGTACCCCGGCACGTCGCCCATGTGTCCCGGAATGGCGGTGCAGCGTCCGTCGCCGTCAAAACGCCAGCCGTGATAGGGGCATTCGATCTCGCCTCCGACGACCTTTCCTTTCGACAGTTCCATCAGCCGGTGCGGACAACGGTCGGCCAGAGCCGAAATGCCGGATGCACTCTTGAACAACACCACAGGTTCGCCGCCGAATTCGACACGGGCCGGTCGGCGCTTCAAATCCTTCACGAGCGCCGCGGCCTGCCAGAAATCCTTTGATGAAGTCATAGGTCGAAGGCCTCCAGAAGGGGAATGCCGATGCGCGACAGAAGTTTTTCGAGGCTTCGCACTGCCAGTTGCCTGCGCCGGGACAGATGACCCGCATAGACGGCGTTGAACTCGATTTCCGGTTCTGCCCCGCGCAGCCGTTTGAAGTGGCCGGCGCCCGCGCTCATGTTGAAAAAGAGAGTGTGCCGGTCTGCAATGTCCTGGCCTGCCGCCATGACCAGCCGGTAGAGCCCGTCTTTCATCGGCAGGCGGGTGTCGTATCCAACCAGCGGCTGCGTCAATGTGCAGCCGTTGGCAAAGAAACCGGCTACAGCCACCAACTGGCCGCTGTCATCGCGATAACCAAGCAGTTGGAACAGGCCTCTGCGGTGGCATTCCCGGATGTAGGTTGCGGTGTACTGCGGATTGAGCGGTGTGTACTTGTCGAGATAGAGCATCTTGTAGAGCTCCGCGGCACGGTCAAAATCCGAACCCTCGAAGCTGTCGTTTTCCGCGAGCCGATAGGGCGTCTGTTGCATCAGCCTTGTGTCGTAGTGGCGGTTTTGCGTCGGCCGTCCTGGCGTTTGGTCACCGGAGTAGAGATAGATCCGTCGTGCCGCCAGAAGCCTGAACCCAGCTTGCCTGAGGGCGTTCATCGATGACCGGTCCGCCCGGTCATTGAGCGAGCGGATGACAATGGCATGCTCCGGATGGCGCTGAGAAAGGGTACTGGCGATCTCGCGGGCTGCGGCTGCATCGATTTCCGGAACTGGATTGGTTGATAGCAGCCAGTTGTTCACCTGCACCTGTCGATCAAGCCCGCTGGCCGCGATCAGCGGCGCACAGGCCCGGATCAGCGGTCGCACCAGATGGTAGGTCAGTGGCGACTTCAGGAAATTGCGCGTTTCCTCGATTGCATAGTCGATATAGGCAGCGCTGGGTGAACAGATGTAACACGTCGGCGGACGGCTCGGTTCGTTGATCGTCACCGGAAAACACCGCCCTGCAATCTCCAGCGAGCTGACACGCGTCGTGAGGTTGGCAACAAGATCAGGCATGGCAAAGTCGTTGCACAGACGGACAAAGGCATGAACGTTCTCCGGGGCGTTGCTCACACCTCCGTTGACCGACGTATCCCGCATGACTGGATCTTGCGTTGTGGTCATGATTGAGCCTGCCGCCTTATCCGGCTTTCCACCCGCCGCAGTTTGCGGGTGCTTTCCAGGGGCAGCCTTTCCCGGCGGAGCGAAATTGCTGGCACGAGGTCCAGTGCGCTCAGGGTTTTGCCAAGTGCCGAAAGGGCCGCTTCAGCGCTCGTCTCCGCCACCTCCGGTGGCAGTAGCAGGGTCACCGATCCATCTGCTTCCTGCACAAGGCGAAAATCGGAAATCTCGCGGGAGGCATCCAGAACCGAATTGCGCAGAATGTCGGGCGTAACCGGCACGTCCGTTCCCGCGTCGCTGGTGAAGATGAAGATATCGTCCATCCTCCCGATCACTTCATCAACCGTCTGAAGCGGCGAGCCGCAGGTGCATGGTGTCGACGACAGGCGCAGGAGATCGTTCATCCGGTATCGTGCCATGATCTGGAAATCGCGGCGAAAGCCTGTCACCAACGGAGTGACGAGATCGTTTGCGACCGGCTCGAACTCGAAAAAATTGGCATCCTCGGCAAGATGCAGGCGGCCATGGGCACACGTCACGGCAAAAAGGCCTTCGGTTGCCATGTAGATCTGCCCGAGAGGAATGCCGAACCTCTTCTCGACAACGACCCGGTCGATCGGGTCGAGCGTTTCCGCACCTGCATAAAGCTTGCGAGGGGCAAGTCGGTCCGACGTTTCCGCCAGGTGCCGCAACACCCTCGGCGGTGCGACGATGGTCGTCGGATTGAAGGTTTCCAGTTGGTCCAGCCAGGAAGCGATGCCATGGCGCAGATCGAAGAACCGCAATTGCAGTTGCCGCAGTCTGGCCGGGCTTTCGTAAAGCGAGGAGGACTGCGGCAGGATGATCGCAACCCGTTCCGGATGCCAGAGAAAGCGGGGTAAGGTCTTGGCCAGAATAGTGCCGAGCCAACGGAACCGTTCTGGTGCGGTAATGGCGTAGAGGCCGCGGTTGCCGCTGGTGCCCGTACTGGCTCCGATGTTGATCCCGTTGATCTCGCCGCCCGCCTCCAATGCCTGCCATCCGGCCTCGGCGGTGATCCGGGCCCTGTTGAAGGCCTCGAACCGGCTCATCACGATGGCTTTGTCGATCACCGGCAGTTGGTCGAGGCGTGGCGGCGCGTCGCGGTAGAAATCGACCTTGGGAAGCGACCGGCGCAACCAGCCATCCAGTCGACGTTCCTGCCAGTCCTCGAAAGCCTTTCGAGATCGGCCACTGCGGCCGGTCCAGAGGGTTTCGGCAAAGGCAATGCCAGTCTGAAAACGCCCGCTCATGCCGAAACCTCCGGCAAATCGTATGGACTGTCGGACGGATCATGGCACAGCAGAACATCGCCGCCTTGCTCCCGGAAGGCGGCAACCCGGCGGCTGCTTGCCGCAAGTGCCCGGCGATCCGAAGCGACAAGAGCCGCGGGCAGTCCGGGGGCCTTGCCGGGTTCAAGCGCTGCCGCACACCATTGGGTGTCGACCGCATAAAGCAATGGCACCGGCTGTGCGGCAAAGCAAATGCCGAAATGGCCTTCCGCATGACCGGGCAGATTGACGGCCAGCGTCTCACCATCCCCAAAGAGATCAGCCCCTTCGCCAAGTCCATTGGGAGCGGGCTTGACCGGCAGTTGGTCAATATCGACGATCCGGCTGGAGAGATCCTGTGGCAGCAACTCGTCAAAGACGCCGTGGCGCAGATTGGAAAACCTTGAGCGCGCCTCGATACGAGCGTGCACTGCTGCCTTCGCATAGATCCTCGCCTTCGGGAAAAGGTGAAGCGCGGCAACATGATCGGCGTGAAAATGGGTCAGCACGATGGCTGCAACATCTGCTGTGCTTGCGCCCAGGCGATCAAGCACACGGGTGGGCTGGTGCTCTTCGATCAGCTTCGGTCGGAGCAGACTGGCATAGATCCGAAGCGGCAGACTGCGCCCTGAACCTTCCGTGACCCGGGGGCCGTAACCTGTATCGATCAGCACCAGTCCGGCAGTCGGGTGCTGGTGAACCCCATAGCGTACCTTGAAGCGGAGCGGGTGACGCCCACCCCTACGGACCACCAACCGCTCCGGCGCGGAAACAAAAGCGCTGTTTGCAAACACCGGGGTCAATGGGCTTTCCCTTCGCCAAGTGTTTTTGCAAGACCGCTTTCGAAGTCGATCTGCGGTCGCCAGCCCAGTAACCGCTCCGCCTTGGAAATGTCGAGGCTCTGTCGGAAGGCGAAGAGCCCGAGCGTATAGGGTGTCGCCAGAGGTTCGCCGGCGCCAGGCACGATCAGACTTGCCGTCTCCAGAAGCCTGGCCGCCAGGACAGCCGGGGCCAGGGGGCGGTTCTGCCAGCGAACCGGAACGCCTTTGGCGGCACAGACACGCTCGACAATGAAACGCACCGGCAAAGGTTCGCCTCCGGAAATGTTGAACGTCTCGCCTTCGCATTCAGGTGAGGCTTCAAGGGCCGTCTCGATGGCTGAGAGCAGATCATCGACATGGGTCAGGTCGATGGAGGCAGCTCCATTCCGGAAAAACGGCAAGGGCCGCTTGTGGGCCGCGGCAAGCAAACGCGGCAGAAGGGTTGTGTCACCGGCGCCGTAAAGGCCGCGTGGACGCAGGTTGATCGGGCCAAGGTCGGCGCGGGTTAGCACCAGCCGTTCGGCCTCGGCCTTTGTCGCCGCATAAGCGTTGATGGGCGGCGGCAACAGCGCATCTTCCCGGACGTTCTCCTTGTCCTTCATCTCGAAATAGACGGTGGGCGAGGAAATGTTGACGAACCGCCGCACGCCAAGCTTTTCCGCAAGATCAAGCAGGTGTTTTGTCCCGGTGACATTCGCCGACATAAAGGCGCTACGTCGTCCCCAGGGCGCGGAGAGCGCGGCGCAATGAACAATGTCGCCGACCGGACCAAAAGGCGCAATTTGACCCTTGTCGCAGGGGTTGGAAAGATCCATGCGAACGACGTCGAAGCCCTCGGCCTCAAGGTGCTGACACTGCAACTCGCTGCGGCCAAGAGCGATCGGGTTGGAGCCTTTGGCGCGCAAATGACGGATCAGGGCTCCGCCCAGAAATCCCGTTGCTCCAGTGACCAGCAAGCGCCCCATGGTCAAACCTCAAGGGCCATGCCGCCGAAGGTCACACCGGCCGATGTCCCGAGCAACAGCACGCGCATGCCGGGCTCGATCCGGCCCTGGCGCCAGGCAATGTCGAGCGCGGTTGGCAGCGATGCTGCAATCTGGTTGCCGTGGGTGCAGCCGATGTCGACCACGCGGGTGCGCTCCATGCCGGTTTCCCGGATCATGTGCTCCAGCGCGAGCGGGCTTGCCTGGTGCGGAACGACGAGGTCGATATCCTGCCGGGCCCATCCGGCTTTCGACAGCAGCTGGTCGACGAACTGCGGAAAGTGCTTGTGCGTGACACGGAAGAGGTCCTTGCCGTCCATGTGGAACACGGCATGCCGGGCGAAGGCCTCGTGGTCCTTGTGAAAATCGAACCGAGTGCCTCCGGCCCCGATCTCGCATGCAGCATAGGCGGAGGGGTAGGTTCGCAGCAGCGAGGCTGCAATGCCCGGGCCATCACTGCCTCCTGTCGTCAGGACGACGGCAGCCGCGCCATCGCCGAACAGGGCGGCAACATCGGGCTGGTCTTCCCAGGGCAGTGCGCGCGAGGCAATGTCCGCGGCAAACACCAGCACCGACGTTGCTTGCCCCAGCGCAAGTTTGTTGGCGGCAAGCTCGAAGGCGGTCAGGAAGGAAAGACAAGTCGCATTGACGTCGTAGGCCGCCGCCGTGCCATCGGCAAAACCCAGTCTCTGCATCACCAGTGGCGCGGTTGCCGGCAGGGTCTGGTAGGGAATACCGCACGCACCGAGGACGAGATCGACGCCCCGAGGCGCCTGGCCTGCCTTTTCAAGCGCGGCTTGGCAAGCCGCAACCGCCAGATCTATCTGGCTTTCCTCTGCTGCGACAAACCGGCTTGAAACGCCGGACAGTTTTTGAAGATGTCCGGCAGGAAAGCCCAGCTGAAGATCGAGGGCTTCCGAGGTGACGGACTTTGCAGGCAAGGCATGTCCAGTGCCTGCAATTCTGACGGGAAGAATGGATGCGGCCTCCGTTTGCGCTCCGGTCCGGACCGGCTTCAGACAAGGATCTAAGTCACGGGCCGAAGACACGCAAGGAGGATGGGGCATTGGACCAGGCGGAGAAGCCGGAACCGGCTTGCCAGGAATAGGGGCCGCATTTCAAAACGCGGGCAGATCGCAGCCCCAGGACCCGGTCATGCCCTTTGAAACGCAGCCTGTGTACCCGCGGAGCAAAGACGCTGATTGTGCGGCGTCACGCCGAACCTGTTTTGGTAGGTGCGGATGAAATGCGAAGCGGATTCGTAGCCGCAGGCCAGGGCGATCTCAGACACGGACCGTTCGGTCTGCAGCAGAAGATTGCGGGCACGCGTCAGCTTCTGGTCTATGGCAAACCGTTTCGGCGACACCTTCAGGTGTTTCTGGAACAACCGCTCAAGCTGCCGGGTGGAAATGCCGATCTTGCGGGCGATCTCGGATGTCGGCAGATAATAGGGCGCGCTTTCGTTCAACAGACGAATTGCCTCGGCAATATGCGGGTTCCGGATTCCGTGCCGCGCCTGTAGTGAAATCTGCTGGGCCGCGTTGGCAGGCCGAACACCGGAATAGACCATCATGTCCGCAATCGCGACCGCCAGGTCCGTACCGTGGGCTTCGCCGATCAGGTGCAGCATCATGTCGGTCGCCGCGGTGCCGCCGGATGCGGTGACGAAGGCCTCGTCCGTGACGAAGACATTCTTGCACAACTGCACGTCCGGAAAGGTTTCCTCGAAACTGTCGTGGAACGACCAGTGAATGGCTGCGCGGCGGTCGTTCAACAAGCCAGCCTTGGCAAGAATGTAGGCACCCGAACAGATCGCACCGATCTGGGTGCCCCGGGCACGCTCCCGCCGCAGGAAGCTCAGCACCTCCGGCGCCGCCCGGTCGCCGACATTCTGACCGGAGATCAGGAACAGGCTGGAGCGCGCGGGCAAGGGACCGAGGCCCTGATCCACCAGCGTCACGGTTCCGTTGGAGCAGACCGCCCTTTGACCATCGGGTGAGGCCAGTCGCCACCGGTAGATTTCCTCTCCCTGAAGCAGGTTGGCGATACGCAGCGGCTCCACCGCGCAGGCGAAGGCGATATGCGAAAAATCTTCAAGCAACAGGAAGGTGACGTCAGTGGTTCGGGACATGTCGCTTTTCTCCGGCCTCTGTCGCCTCTGGCCGATCACGGCCTTTCGGGCGCATGTATTATTATTGTGTTGATATTGTACACATCATGTATACAAACGAGTCAACTGAATTCGGAATGGAGCGTCCCATGCCCCCTGTACGCGGCACGGCAAAGTCGAATGCCTATGAGGATCTGAAACGCGCGATCCTGACATTGGAGCGCAAGCCCGGCAGCCCGCTGGAAGAAACCGATCTGTGTGATCTCTACGGCCTCTCCCGCACACCTTTGCGCGAGGTGCTGCAGCAACTGGCCGGTGAAGGCTATGTCACGCTGCAGCTCAATCGGGGTGCGCGCGTTTCCGACATGACCCACTACACGCTGCGGGACTTCTTCCTTGCCGCACCGTTGATCTACAGCGCCGTGCTTCGGCTCGCCGCGCAGAACGCGACGCCGGCACAGATCGAGGAACTGCGTCAGGCGCAGAAAGAGTTCCGGGCCGCCATGGCAAGTGGCGACGTGATTGAACGCGCACTTACAAACGACCGTTTCCACCGCA
This sequence comes from Labrenzia sp. THAF191a, assembly GCF_009363335.1. Taxonomy (GTDB): domain Bacteria; phylum Pseudomonadota; class Alphaproteobacteria; order Rhizobiales; family Stappiaceae; genus Roseibium; species Roseibium algicola. Next base: position 940,994 of record NZ_CP045333.1, on the reverse strand, counting down.
TCACCGGCCACATGGCGGGTAACAGTTACCTGCTGGCGAGCCTTGACCGGTTGCTGATCGACCATACCCGGATCGGCATGACCTTCTTCCGCCCCAAGTCCGGTGCGAAGGAAGATCGCCTCGAGCTGGCCGGCCGCCAGCATGACGAGATGATCGAGGCGATCGAGCAGGGCGACGACAACCGCGCCGCGGAACTGGCGCTGGAGCACTGGGCTCTCTCGCGTGACCAGATCGAACTGTTTGTCATGCCTGAAGGCCTGGAAGCTCCGCTCGGCATCCCACCCAAACTCAAATCCGCATGAGGCAGACACCGCGATGACCCCAATCATGAAGTTCGAAGGCATCTACACGCCCGTGGTCACGCCCTATAACGGCGAAGGCAACGTGGTCTGGGATGCCCTGGCCGCTGTAGTCGACCATCTTGTCGACAATGGTGTGCACGGCCTGATTTCCGGTGGATCAACGGGCGAAAACTATGCCCAGACCGTCGAGGAACGTCTCGAACTGGCGCGCTTTACCGCGCAAAGGCTTGCAGGCCGCCTGCCTCTGATCGTGGGAACGGGAACCATGAGGACACCGGATTCCATCGCGCTCGCAGAAGGTGCAGCGGAGCTCGGTGCCGATGCCATTCTGGTGGCAACACCGCCCTATTCGGTGCCGACGGAGCGGGAAAACGCGCTCAATGTCCTGACCATCGACCGGGCCGCCGATCTTCCGATCATGCTCTATAACTATCCAGGCCGGATGGGGGTGAACATGGGCGAGGAATTCCTCGACCGGGTTGGCCGTTCGCGCAATGTCTGCGCCATCAAGGAGAGCTCTGGCGACATCAACCGCGTTCACCTTCTGGCGCGCGACTACCCGCACATCCAGATGTCCTGCGGCATGGACGATCAGGCGCTGGAATTCTTCGCCTGGGGGGCACGCAGCTGGGTATGCGCCGGCTCGAATTTCCTGCCCGAAGAACATGTTGCCCTTTACCGGGCCTGCGCCGTCGAAGGGGATTTCAGCAAGGGGCGGCGGATCATGTCGGCAATGATGCCGCTGATGCGCGTTCTGGAACAGGGCGGCAAGTTCATTCAATGCGTCAAGCACGGGGTGGAAATGAGCGGGCTCTATGCCGGTCCGCCGCGCCCGCCGTTGAAGGCACTCAACAAGGACGACAAGCGCCAGCTCGACCAGGTCGTCCGGGTTCTGAAATCCACCATTCAAGACATCACGGCGGGAGAATGATCATGACCGACCTTCTGACGCGCGAGGAATACAAGGCGCTCGCTGCCGGCCTGACCTTGCCGACAAATGCCTTCATCGACGGCTCTTACCGCCCGGCGGCATCGGGAAAGACCTTCGAGACGGTCAATCCCGCCACCGGCGAGACACTCGCCTCCGTGGCAGCCTGCGGGGCCGAGGATGTCGATTTCGCAGTGCTGAAGGCCCGGGAGGCCTTTGAGGACGGCCGCTGGTCGAAGCTGCATCCGGCGGACCGCAAGGACACGCTGATCCGCTTTGCCAAGCTCATCACCCGCAACCGGCGGGAGCTGGCCGTGATGGAGAGCCTCGACAGCGGCAAGACGATCTACGATTGCGAAACCGTGGATGTGCCGGAGACGATCCATTGCCTGAAATGGCACGCAGAGGCGATCGACAAGATCTACGACCAGGTCTCGCCCGCCTCCGATGATCACATCGCCATGATCGTGCGCGAACCGGTTGGCGTCGTCGGGCTGGTTCTGCCCTGGAACTTTCCGCTGCTGATGCTCGCCTGGAAAATCGGTCCGGCGCTGGCGGCAGGATGTTCGGTCATCGTCAAGCCGGCCGAAGAAACATCGCTCACCGCCCTGCGCATTGCGGAACTTGCCATGGAAGCCGGCATTCCGCGGGGTGTCTTCAATGTCGTTCCCGGGTCCGGTCCGGACGTCGGCGAACCGCTTGGCCGGCACATGGATGTCGACATGATCTCCTTCACCGGCTCGACGGAAACCGGCCGCCGGTTCCTGCGCTATGCTGCCGACAGCAACCTGAAGGAGGTCGTTCTGGAAATGGGCGGCAAGAACCCGAGCGTTGTCCTGAAGGACGCCGAAAATCTCGACAGGGTGGCTGCTCACGTCGTCAATGGCGCGTTCTGGAACATGGGCGAGAACTGTTCGGCAAGTTCCCGCCTGATCGTGGAAGAAGACATCAAGGAAGCACTGCTGGAGCGCATCCTGGCCCATGCGCGGGAATGGACGATGGGCGATCCCCTTGATCCGGAGCATCGCGTCGGTGCGCTCGTCTCCAGCGATCATTTCGCCAAGGTCAGTTCCTATCTGGACAAGGGTGCAAAGGTGTTGATGGGCGGCGGCAGCCGCGATGGCGCCTTCGTCGAACCGACCGTTCTGGAAACCGATCCGGTGTCCACCATTGCGCGGGAGGAAATCTTCGGTCCTGTCTTGAGCGTTCTGACCGTGAGAAGCTTCGATGAGGCTATCGCGCTGGCCAACGATACGCAGTATGGCCTTGCAGCCTCGATCTTCACCGGCAACGCCAGAAAGGCGCTGCGTGGTGCCCGGGCGATCCGTGCCGGCACCGTGACCGTCAATTGCTTTGGTGAAGGCGACATCACCACACCGTTCGGAGGGTTCAAACAGTCCGGTTTCGGCGGGCGGGACAACAGTTTGGCGGCACACGACCAGTACACTCAGCTGAAGACCATCTGGCTGGATCTGTCCGACGACGAGGACGAGGCCGTCGGATGACGAAACGGGCCGCCGACACTCTGCCGAACCTGCAAGGCCCGGCGGCCTGGAACACCATCCTGCCGAAGCAGCAGCCTGCGCAGCTGCTGAGCGAACAGATCAGCGCGGATGTCACGATCATCGGCGCCGGTTTTGCCGGTCTGTCGGCGGCGCGGCGCCTGCTCCAGTCAGACCGAAATCTCAAGGTTGTCGTGCTCGACGCTTGCCGGGTTGCGGAAGGGTCGGCCGGACGCAATTCCGGATTCATGATCGACCTGCCGCATGAGCTGACATCGGAGGATTATGCCGGTAACGGTGACGACAAGTCTCTGATCGCCCTCAATCGAGAGGCAATCGGCTTTGCGCGTGGCGCGGTCGAGGACTACGGAATCGACAGGAACTTTTTTGATCCGGCAGGCAAGATCAACGGTGCGGCTAGTATCAAGGCCGATCATCATAACCGCAGTTATGCCGACCATCTGACGAGCCTCGGTGAAAAATATGAGCTGCTCGACCGGCAACAGATGGCGGACCTGACCGGTAGCAGACACTACGTTGGCGGACTTTATACCCCCGGTACCGTCATGCTGCAGCCTGCCGGATATATCCGCGGACTTGCCGCCGGACTTCGGCGGGAAGGCGTGCAGGTTTTCGAGCAAAGCCCGGTCCTATCTTTCGCCAGGGAAGGCGAAAGCTGGAAGGTGGAAACGCGATCCGGATCCGTTTCAACGGCAAAAGTCATCCTCACGGTCAATGGTCATCTGGAGAGTTTCGGTTTCGAACGAGACCGGCTGATGCAGCTGTTCCTGTTTGCCGTCATGACGCCCGAGCTGGACAGTGAGGCGTTGAAGAAACTTGGCGGCCAAAGCCGTTGGGGCATCACGCCATCTGATCCTATGGGGACGACCTTGCGCCGGATCGACGCCGGTCAGGGTGGAAACAGGATCGTTACGAGAACCTGCGCTGTGCTGAAACCCGACATGCGGCTGACCCCGGCAAGCGTGGAACGTGCGGCCCGTGTCATGCAACGCAAGTTCGACCGGCGTTTTCCGCAGTTGGCAGGGTTGAAGATGGAATACAAGTGGGCAGGACACCTTTGCCTGTCGCTGAACGGTGTCGCGGTCATGCGCGAACTGGAGCAGGACGTGTTTTCCGGTTGCGTGCAAAACGGTCTCGGCACCGCACGCGGAACCCTGACCGGCATGGGCGCTGCTGATCTCGCGCTGGGCCGGACCAGCAGTATTACCCGTCATTTCGGTGCTGAAGCCCGGCCGAAAAAACTGCCGCCACAGCCATTCCGGGAAATCGGCGCCAATGTCGTGCTGCGCTGGAAGGAATGGCGCGCGGCCGAGGAATGATCCCGGCCAGAGACCGACCGGACGTCAGTAGACCCATTCGAACACATAGCCCGAGATCAGTGACCCGGTAACGGCAAGCACCAGGTAAAGCAGAAATGGGCGCAGTTTCAGCACGGGAAATATCGCAAGTGCTCCCCAGATGCTGACAACACCTCCGGAGACCAGAAACGCCATCGCCGCGCCGGGCGACATGCCGTTGTCGACGAGACCGCGGGTCAGCGGCAAGGCCGCATAACCGTCGATATAGGCCGGTGCGCCGACGAAGACGGCGGCGGGTATGGCCCACCAGGTGCTCGAGCCAACATAGGCTGCCAGCGATCCCGGGGGCAGAGCTGCATTCAGCGCATATTCGGCAAAGAAGGCCGGGATCAGGCAGATCAGGATCAGCCGTGTCGTTGCCGCTGCCTGCCGCGCGAAGGCCTTGCGCCGGCTGCTGTTGCGCCAGACACGCGGTTCAAACGATGTCGCGCCGTCACAGCACCGCGCCGTCAATTTCGCGGCGAGCCCACCAGACCGCAGCGCCGCTTCACCGCTTCGCTCACGCGTGAGCGCTGCTGTGACGGATCCGCCAAATACACCCAGACCGAAGGCCGCCACGGTCTTGCCGACTGCAAAGGGGACACCGAGGGTCGCCGCCGTAGTCGCCAGCATGGCCGGGTCGGTAATCGGCGAGGACAGCCAGAACGCCATGACCGGGGCAAGGGGAACCCCGGCTGCCAGCAACCCGGCCATCAGAGGCAGGATCGTCACCCCGCAGACCGGCGTGATCGCCCCCATGGCAGACGCCACGAGGACCGCGCGCATGAGCCGTCCTTCAAACGCGCGGCCGATGATCCTGTCGGCACCGCTGGCCATGATCCAGGCCGTGAGGGCTATGCCCGGCACGACGAGCGGAGCAACTTGAAGGAGACCCTGTCCGGTGAACAGGATCCCCTGTTTGAAGAACTGCGGCCACAGCCAGACAAGCCCGGCGAGAAGGCCAGCTCCGGCTCCGGCGGCAATTCTTCGGGATCCAGAAAACGTGGCTGTTGCCGTCTGTCCTTCCATGAAGGCCTCCAGTGATTGACGGCTTCAGACTAGGCGTGATCTAAGTATTGGTGAAACGAATATCTTAAATGTCAGATATTGAAAAATTGGATGAATAATCTCGACAGTGAACTCCTCCGAACTTTTCTGGCGGTTGCCGGGACGGGCAGCGTCACGGAAGGTGCCCGCCTGATTGGCCGATCACAATCGGCAACCAGTCTTCAGATCATGCGCCTTGAAGAGGTGATCGGGCGGGATCTGTTCGAGCGGACCGGTCGCGGCGTGACACTTACGGAAACCGGACAGCGCCTGATGCCGGTCGCAAGGGATGTGAAAGAACGGCTGGATGCCGTCCTGAGGGAAATCACCGCCGATGGTTTGCGCGGAAAGCTTCGCCTCGGCATTCCTGACGACCATGGCCAGGCAAAGCTTGCGAAGATCCTGTCTGCCTTCGCACAATCGCACCCGCAGGTGGAGCTTGAGGTAACCTGTACGATCAGCACCGATTTCCCGGAATTGCTGTCCAGGGGAAGGTTGGATCTTGCCGTCTATGAGGTGGAAACGATCGGCAGAAACGAAGAAGTGGTTTTCGAGGACCCGACCTGCTGGGTAATGTCGCGTTACCGGGATCTTCTGGCCGAAGAGCCGGTTCCGGTCGCCCTTTTCGACCGCGCCTGCTGGTGGCGTGAGGCGGCCCTCAAATCGCTTGAGGCAAGAGGGAGGCCTTACCGGATTGCCTTTTCAAGCCAGAGCGTGGCGGGGGTAACGGCTGCCGTGGAAGCGGGTATTGCGATTGGGCTTCTGGGTCGGTCTACTCTCGCGGGCCACCTCAAGGTGCTTGGTAACGAGCATGGGTTTGCCTCGACTCCCATGTCGAAACTTGTCATCGGCGTTGCAGCCAGCGCCAATCAGGATCTTGTCAGGACAATGAAGTCCGCTATTCGGCAGGCATTTTGAACCGCTTCAAGCCCTTCAGGGCAAGCTTAACCGGGTCATTCTGCCACCATCAACGGTGTAGACCTGCCCTGTTATGAAACCGCTTTCCTCCGCTGCCAGGAAAGCGACCAAGGCGGCAACTTCCTCCGGCTTGCCCGTCCGGCCAGCCGGGTGGATCTTGCCAATATCGCGCCGGAAGGCATCTGGATCCGGGGTCGCCTTGATGAATTCGAGATTGAGTTCCGTATCGATCCAGCCTGGTGCAACCGCGTTGCAGCGGACACCGTCCTTGCCGTGATCGACCGCAACGGCGCGCGTCAGGCCGTGAAGCCCGGCCTTGGAGGCGGAATAGGCAGCGTGTAGCGGATTGCAGCCGATGCCTTCGATGGAGCCGACATTGACGACGCTTCCGCGTGTCTGGCGCAAATGCGGCAAGGCATGTTTGATCATCAGGAAAGGCGCGGTCAGATTGACCGCCAACGAGTGTTGCCAGTCGGCGAGCGACATATCTTCGATCGCCGCTTCCCGCATCAGGCCGGCATTGTTGACGAGCACATCCAGCCTGCCACTGTTCGTTACAACGTCTTCGATAATGCGGGCGGGGGCGTCCATGTCGGCAAAATCCGCCCGGACATGCTCAAACTCGGGATCCTCGCCGCGCTGGGCCGTGAAGACCCTGGCACCTTCATTTTGCAAGCGCCGGGCAATGGCACGACCAATGCCGCTTCGCCCGCCCGTGACAAGGGCAATCTTTCCTTCGAAGCGCATCATGACACCGGTTTCCCGCCGTTGACCTCAACCAGCGAGCCGCACATGTAGCGCGCGGCATCGGAGGCAAGAAACAGAACGACGTCCGCGATATCGTCCGGCCGCGCCACCCGGCCAAGCGGAACGGTCCTGCCGAGTTCGGCAATCGCCGTTGCGGGATCAAAGCCGCGCTTTTCGAACCCGGTACGCAGCATCGGTGTGTCGACCTCGTTCGGGCAGACGGCATTGATGTGGATGCCCTGGTGGGCATGGTCCCGGCCCATGCACTGGGTCAGGGAAGCGATCGCCGCCTTGGTCATGCAATAGACAGCGTGGTTCGGGCACGGATGAACACCCCAGCAAGAGGCGATGTTGACGATGGCCCCACCTCCGGCCTCCGCCAGCAACGGGATACCCGCCCTGCAGATGCGGAAAGGAGCTTCGACATTGACCCCGACCGACAGCGCCCAGTCCTGATCGCTGGTCTCGGTCACCGGTCCGCGGGTAATGACACCGGCGTTGTTGATGATGATGTCGAGGCCGCCAAGTGCCTTGGCCGCCGTGAGGGGCAGTGCGTCTGCATAAGCCGGGTCCAGCAGGTTTCCCGAAATCCGGACTTCCGCATCAACGGCATCGCAATTCCGGTCGGCTGCAGCCACGCGTGCCCCTTCTGCCCGCAGCATCTGGGAGATGACTTTGCCGATCCCACCGGCGGCGCCCGTCACAAGGGCGCGTTTGCCTTTAAAACGCATGTCGGTCTCCAGTTCAGAAAGAAGCCATGGCGGTGCCGAACAGGGTCTCATCCGGTTCGACACCAAGGCCCGGGCCTTGTGGCAGGGCAATGTGACCGTCCCGGATGCGAACGCCTTCGCCGATGGAATAACTGCCTTCGATCATGGGTTCCGCAAGCCAGACCCCTTCCAGCAGAGACGGCTTCACAGTGGCAGCAACATGGGTGCAGGCGGCGGCGATGATGTCGCCGCCCCAGGCATCGTCGCAGGTATGTGGCAGCGAGACGGCTTCGCAGATATCCCGGAACGCAGCCATCTGCTGCAGTCCGCCGATCCGGGTCACTTTCATGCCGAATCCATCGACCAGTCCGCGCCCGGCGGCACGGATGACCGTTGCCAGGTCGACACCGTTCTCGTCCATGTAAAGTCCATGGTGGATCTGCGGCCTGATCTTCTCCAGGTCCTCGATCCGGTTACAGGGCTGTTCCAGAATGAACGGAATATCCGGGCATTCGCGACTGACACGCAGCGCGTCTCGTGTGGTCCAGCCTCGGTTGCCGTCGACCGCAAGACGCATGCCGGATCCGGCGATCTTGTCCCAGACCCTGCGGATCGTCTCGATATCGCGCTCGACGTCCTTCCCGCTCATCTTGACCTGCAGGCGCGGGTAGCCTTCGTCCCGTTTCTCCGCGGCAATGCTGGCGATCTCTTCGGGAGCACCGACACCGGTTGCGTAATAAGAGGGAACGCGTTCCGCTGCGACACCACCGAGAAGGTCGGCAACCCTAAGGCCCAGATGTTTGCCGAGCAGGTCATGAACGGCAATGTCGATTGCCGCCTTTGCGTAGTTGTGCCCGTTGAGCTGGCCGTTCATGAGACGACCGATCGTCAGGGGCCGAACGTCCTGGCCAATCAGCGCGGGGGCGAGCTGCTGCAGCGCCGCCTGCGCTCCGCCGGAATATGCTTCGGCGTACGTCGGGCCGACGGGGCAGGTTTCCCCCCAGCCGGTAAGTCCGTTGTCCGCAGTCAGCTTGACCAGGGTGGTCTGGAGAGACCAGACCTCGGCGTTTGCCATCTTGTAGGGGCCGCCCCTGACCGGCAGGTCATGGCGGAAGAGCTCGACAGACTTGATTTTCATGAACCGCCTCGTAGGGCAGAAGAGAATGCACAGGCAGCCCGGTTTTGGGCCGGTACCGCGGTTCAATAGTCCTGGTTCAGCGCATCTGCCGCCGGGATTTCACGCTCGCGCCGCGCGATGTAGTCGAGAAGGGCCTCGTTTTTGGCGGGGTCGAGAGCAGGCTCCTGATACTCGGACAGAAGCTTGCGGGCGATGCCAAGCGCCCGTTCGGTGATCTCCACTTCTCCCTCGGCCTTCCATTGCTCGATGGAATTGTTGTCGAAGGTCTCCGGCATGAAGAACGCCCGCTGGAAATTCTCCTGGGTGTGCGGGTGCCCCAGGTAATGCCCGCCAGGGCCGACGTCGCGAATGGCGGCAAGGCCTTCGTCGAAATCGTCCCAGCGCGGGCCCTCCGCCATGCGGTAGGCCATTGCGCATTGCTCGGCGTCGACGATGAACTTGGCAACGGAGCAATGCATCCCGGCCTCGTTCCAGCCGGCCGCGTGCCAGACGTAGTTGGCACCTGAATGGATAACGGCGCTCAGCGTTGCTGCGCTCTCATACCCGGCTTGCGCGTCAAAGGTCTTGGCACCGCCGAGCGATCCGGAGGTCCGCCAGGGCACATCGTAGAACCGCGCCATCTGCCCGATCATGAAGTTCATCAGGCTGATCTCGGGGGTGCCGGCCATCGGCGCACCGGATTTCATCGAGACCGTCGACAGATAATGCCCGTAAATCGCAGGTGCGCCCTTCCGGATCACCTGGGTGTAGGCAAGGGCGCTCAGGGCTTCCGCGTTGAGCTGGGCGACGGCGGGGACGACGCTTGCCGGGGTATTGGCTCCGCCAAGCACGAAGGGGGAGCAGAGCACGGGCTGATTCCGTTTCGAAAAGGCCCGCATAGCTCCCAGCATGGTCTCGTCCCAAACCAGCGGAGAATTGCCGTTGCAGTTTCCTGTTGTGACCGGATGGGTCTCCAGATAGTCCTCACCGAACAGGATCGCGCACATTTCCATGACATCTTCGGCGTTCTTCGGGCTTGTCGTCATGCCCATGAAGGTCTTGTCCGAATACTTGATCGAAGAATAGGTGATGCGCAGGTGCCGGTGGCTGATGGGGTGGTCGTAGGGCTCCACGATGTGGTGGGCGCTGGAATGCAGGGCCGGCAGCATGTGGCTGAGCTTGTGGAACATGGCCAGGTCCGCAAGCGTTGGATTGCGCCGCTCATTGTCGAGATCACGCAGAAATGGTGCCCCGGTCATCGGCACGAAGATCGAACGATCTCCTCCGAGCGGGACATTCTTTGCCGGATTGCGGGCATGATAGGTGAAGCTGGATGGGATCGAACTGATGAGCTCACGCACCAGCTCCCGGTCCAGGTAGACCTTCTCTCCCTCGACCTTGGCACCGGCCCGCTTCCAGTCTGCAAGGGCAATCGGATCGCGAAAGACGATACCAACCTCTTCCAGGATTGCCATGGAGGCATCGTCCAGCTTTCGGATCTGCTCTTCGTCCATGGGTTCGCACAGGGGAAGGGTGCGCCGCAGACCGGGCTGCATGGTATGGTCGGGAGCGGTGCGAATAGCCCGGCGGCCGGCACGGCCGCCGCTGCGGCTGCGTTGGGCAACACTCATCTTGTTCTCCGGTAATCGGTTATTTTGACAAGAAGAATGCGCCTGATTTACCGCCCGACAGTGCCGAAATACGAACTGGCACTGCATTTTCCGACATTGTTGGAGAATAATCGTTTTTCATCTAAAAGAATTATCTGAGATCTGTATCAGTAGACCAGAATATACGCGCGTAGCATTTTCCGTGCCTGTCTGAAAATCAAAAATCATTCATAATAATGTTGCTGTGCACAATATCTGGGCAGCCAGTCAACATTAAACATTTTAAATGAGGAATTTATCCATGGGGGTGGCCGAGCAGGGGCAGTTCGTGTTTTGCTATGTAAATGTCGCAAATGAGCATCATGGTTACAAAAAAACAACGGATGCTACGTTTGGGAAATTGGCAAGTGACTGTTCAAGAAGAACCGGAAGGGGAGACAGATGACGAAGTCCAAAGATGCCGAGATGCTCGAAAGGCTTGAAGCAGCGGCCCGCACGGGAGGAATCAGTAAGCGTGATTTCCTTCGCTATTCCGTGCTGGCCGGATTGACAGCAAGCACCGCAACAGGCCTGTGGTCGACCGAGGCGAAAGCCCAGCCCAAGCAGGGCGGGACGTTCCGCTGGGGGATCCACGACGGCAACACCTCAGATTCTCACGATCCGGGTACCTATCTGACCCGCGTGATGATTTTCCTCGCCCACACGCACCGCAGCTACCTGACTATGATCATGGGCGACGGGTCGCTTGGGCCGGATCTGGCCGACAGCTGGGAAGCCAGCGAGGATGCGTCCGAATGGACCTTCAAGATTACTGAAAACGCCGAGTTCCACAGCGGCAGGAAACTGACGGCTGACGATGTCATCGCATCGCTGAACCACCACCGCGGCGACAAGACAACCTCCGCAGCCAAGGCGCTGCTGACGGATGTCACCGACATCACCAAGGATGGCGACTACACCGTTGTCGTGAAGCTGTCCGGCGGCAACGCCGACTTCCCATGGCTGATGACCGACTATCACATGGCGATCTGCCCGGCCAACGACGACGGCACGATCGACTGGCAGTCCGGCGACGGCACAGGTCCCTACAAGATCGACAACGGCGAGTTCGGCGTCCAGTTCAGCCTCAGCCGGCATGACGGCTGGCACCGTGAGGGCGCCTATTTCGACAAGGTCGAGCTGATCACCCTGAACGATCCGAACGCTCGTCAGACGGCGCTTGTGACCGGCGATGTGGATGCGGTCTCGCTGATCGAGCTGAAGACCATGGGTCTGCTGCAGCGCAATCCGAACATCAAGATCCACAACATCCCGTCCGCGGGCGCGATCACGCTGCCGATGTTCTGTGACACGGCACCGTTCGACAATCCGGACGTGCGCAACGCGCTTAAGCTGGCCATGAACCGGGATGACATCATCGAGAAGATCACCTTCGGTGCTGCCACCAAGGGCAATGACTTCCACCATTCGCCGGCCCAGCCTTACTGGCCGGACGACATCCCGCAGCGTGATTACGATCCGGACCAGGCCAAGTCCCTGCTCAAGAAAGCGGGCGCGGAAGGTCTCACGGTCAGCCTCAGCACCGCGGACAGCGTCTATGCGGGTGCGGTCGACATGGCGGTACTTTATGCCGAACACGCCAAGGCGGCGGGTATCAACATCAATGTCGTGCGTGAACCGAACGACGGTTACTATTCCGACGTCTGGCTGAAGAAGCCGTTCTGTCTCGTGTCCTGGGGTGCGCGTCCGACACCTGATGTCATGTACACGCTGGCCTACAAGAACGACGCGGCCTGGAACGAGTCTCACTGGAAAAACCCGCGCTTCAACGAGCTTCTGCTTCAGGCCAAGGCCGAGTTGGACGACACCCGGCGCGCGGAAATGTACCGCGAGATGGCGATGCTGGCCCGGGACGATGGCGGCACCATCATCCCGTTCTTCAACAACTTCGTTTACGCCAACAGCGCGAAGGTGGGCACGCCCGAGAAACTGGCTGCCAGCTGGGAAAATGACGGCGCGCGTGCCGCCAGCCGCTGGTGGTTCGAGTCCTGATTGAGGGGTTAGGCGGCGGCTAAGGCCGCCGCCTGCAATTTGGCCCTGCCCCGGACGCGGGACGGGCCGACCTGGACGGACAGGGCTCCTGCCAACGCAAAGCAAAAAGAGCTGACAGGAACCTGCCCGATATGTGTCCGGCGGCGCTATGTGCCGTGCCGGGCTTTCCTATTCTGGAGGGACAAATGGGGGACATCCTACAGCTGGTCCTAAAGAGACTTGGCTTAGGTGCGATCACGCTACTAGTGGTCTCTATCCTGATCTTTTTTGCAGTTGAACTGCTGCCCGGCGATATTGCCCAGGCCGTTCTTGGACAGGGAGCAACGCCTGAAACCGTCGCCGCCCTGCGAGAGAAGCTCGGCCTCGACCAGCCCGCGATCCTGCGATATTTCCAATGGCTCGGCGGTGCACTCACCGGTGACTTCGGCGTCTCGCTCGTCTCTGGCGAGCGGGTCAGTGCTGCCATCAGCGACCGGTTCGTCAACACGCTTTTCCTGGCGACCTACGCGGCTGTCATCGCGGTGCCGGTTTCCATTGTTCTCGGCGTGATTGTCGCTCTCCTGCGCAATACCCTGTTCGACAGGGTCGCCAACGTGGTCACGCTGACATCGATTTCCTCTCCGGAATTCTTTCTCGGCTACATCCTCATTCTCTACCTGGCGGTCAAGACCAACTACTTCCCCGCCATTGCCAGCCTCAGCGCGGACATGAGCTTCGGGGATCTGTTGCATCGAACCTTCCTGCCGGCGCTGACCCTGGTGCTGGTGGTGACGGCGCACATGATGCGCATGACACGCGCGGCGATCATCAACCTTCTGGCCTCGCCCTACATCGAGATGGCACGGCTGAAAGGCGTTCCGCCCTGGAAGGTGATCGTCAAACACGCTCTGCCCAACGCCTGGGCGCCGATCATCAACGTCGTCGCCCTCAATCTCGCCTACCTCATTACCGGTGTGGTTCTGGTGGAAGTTGTCTTCGTCTATCCGGGCGTGGGCCAGCTTCTGGTGGACGCGGTTGCCAAACGCGATTTCCCGATCGTGCAGGCCTGCTGTCTGATCTTCGCGGCAACCTTCATCCTGCTGAACCTGGCAGCCGATGTGGGCGCGATCCTGACCAATCCGCGTTTGCGGCATCCGAAATAAGGGCAGCGACATGAGCACATTCGTTATTGGCTACTATGCGCTGCTGATCGGGGCTTCCTGCCTGGCGGCCTATTTCAACAAGCGCAACGTCTTCATTCTTGTCTTTTCCCTGACGATGATCTCCTTCATCGCGGGGATCATCGGCGGCGCTCCGGCGCTGCGGTTCATCACTACGGCTGCCGGTCTTCTGGCACTGGCCGCCGGAACATCCTACGCGTTCCGGGAATTCCTGATCATCATCACGCCCGCCGGTGTCTCCAAGGAGTTGCGGACCGCACCTCTCACGGCCGCCTTCGGCATGTTCGTGATCTTCACCTACGCCATCGCCGGGGTCTTTGCCCCCGTGATTGCACCTTTCGGTGAAGCGCAAGTCATTTCGTCGGCCTTTGCACCGCCGGATGAAACCATGCTTCTGGGGGCCGACCAGCTCGGCCGCGACATGTTCAGCCGTATCATCTACGGTGCCCGCAACTCTGTCGGTCTCGCGCTGCTGGCAACCATGCTGGCCTTCTTCATGGGAGCATTTGCAGGCCTGCTTGCTGCCACCAAGGGCGGTTGGTTCGATCAGTTCATCGGCCGTGTCGCAGACGTCATCATGTCCGTTCCGTCACTGATCTTCGCCCTGCTGATGCTCAGTATCTTCGGCACCAACCTGGTGGTGATCGTGATTGTCGTTGCCGTCATCTATTCGCCACGCGTCTTCCGCCTTACCCGTGCGGTTGCCGGCAACGTGGTGGTGATGGACTACATCGAAGCGGCCAAGCTGCGCGGCGAGGGCACCTGGTACCTGATCCGCCGGGAAATCCTGCCTAACTCGACAGCACCGCTGATCGCCGAATTCGGTCTCGAATTCTGCTTCGTGTTCCTGCTGATCGCAGGCCTGTCGTTCCTTGGCCTCGGTATTCAGCCGCCGACCGCCGACTGGGGCTCCATGGTGCGTGAGAACGCGACATTGATTTCCTTTGGCGAAATGACGCCGCTGATCCCGGCGGCCGCCATTGCGCTTCTGACTGTCGCGGTGAATTTCGTCGTCGACTGGATGCTGTTCCGGTCTTCCGGCCTGAAGGAGGTTTGAGAATGGTGCCGAAAAAAGACGTACTGCTTCGGGTCACCGATCTCCGGATCGAGGGATACTCGGACGAAAAATGGGTCGAGATCGTTCATGGCGTCAACCTTACCCTGCACAAGGGGGAAGTGTTGGGGCTGATCGGAGAATCGGGTGCCGGCAAATCGACCATCGGCCTCGCCTCCATGGGCTTTGCCCGCGACGGTTGCCGGATTTCCGGCGGCTCCATCGAGTTCGACGGCATGGAACTGACGACGACGCCGGAGAGCGATCTCCGGGCGTTGCGCGGATCGCGCATCGCCTATGTCGCCCAGTCGGCAGCTGCCTCGTTCAATCCGGCACACCGGATTATCGACCAGCACACGGAAGCGCCGATCCAGTACCGCATTCAAAAGCGGGTCGAGGCGCAGGAAGACGCCATGGAGCTTTACGAGCGGCTGCGCCTTCCCAACCCGAACGAAATCGGCTTCCGCTATCCCCACCAGGTCTCTGGCGGCCAGTTGCAGCGCGCGATGACCGCCATGGCCATGGCGTGCCGGCCGGATCTCATCATCTTCGATGAGCCGACCACCGCGCTGGACGTGACCACGCAGATCGAGGTTCTGGCGGCGATCCGGGACATTGTCGACCAGTTCAACACCGCGGCGATCTACATCACGCACGATCTAGCGGTGGTGGCGCAGATGGCCGATACTATCAAGGTGTTGCTCAAGGGCGAGGAAGTCGAAGAGGCGCCGACCGAGCAGATGCTCGGGTCTCCCAAGGAGGACTACACCAAGAGCCTTTGGGCCGTCCGCAGCTTCCAGCGGCCGCAGAAGCAGCGGCCGACCGAGGCAGGTGCCATTCCGATCGTTTCCGTGCAGGGAATTGATGCGGCTTACGGCAAGACCAAGGTGCTGGATGATGTCTCCTTCGACATCTATCCGGGCATGACGGTTGCGGTTGTCGGCGAATCCGGTTCCGGCAAGTCGACAACGGCGCGCTGTATCACCGGTCTGTTGCCGCCCACCAAGGGGCAGATCCTGTTCAAGGGCGAGCCGTTGCCGCCGCGCTATCAGGACCGCAGCAAGGATCAGCTTCGCCAGGCGCAGATGATCTACCAGATGGCCGATACCGCGCTGAACCCGAAGATCAGGATCAGCGAGATCATCGGTCGTCCGGCCCAGTTCTATGGCGGGCTGCACGGCGCGAAACTGAAAAACCGTGTCGACGAGCTTTTGGACCTGATCGAGCTGGACCCGTCAAAATTCTACAATCGTTATCCGCCGGAGCTTTCCGGCGGCCAGAAACAGCGTGTGGGCATTGCCAGGGCCCTGGCGGCCGACCCGGCCTTCATCATCTGCGACGAGGTGACGAGCGCGCTCGACCAGCTTGTGGCGGAAGGTATCCTGAAGCTGCTCGATCGGCTGCAGCAGGAGTTCAACCTGGCCTACATGTTCATTACCCATGACCTGGCGACGGTGCGCTCCATCGCGGACGAGGTTGTGGTGATGCAGCGCGGCAAGGTGGTGGAGCAGGGGCCGAAGGACGAGATGTTCACGCCGCCGCATCATCCCTACACGGATCTGCTTCTGTCTTCGGTTCCCGAAATGGATCCGAACTGGCTGACGACGCTTCTGGAAGAGCGCGGCACCGATTCCATTGGCGAAGCCGCCGACGTTTGATCGCCGGCGGTTTGCCTGCCTTAAAATGCAATCACCCCCGGAGGTCGCTCCGGGGGTGATTGAAACTCTGCCGACGTTTCGTCAGGCGTGCGGGATCAGCCGACCATCAGGTAGCCGGAAAGAGCCATCGCACCCACGATAACGGCGTAAACGCCGACAAGCGCCGGCCAGGAGCCGCTCTGTGCCTTGTATTCGCGAATGAGATCGTCCCGGGTCATGCCGACCTCCAGAATTTGCCCAACTCTTGAGCGGGCTGGTGAATATTTGATCTGCCGGACAAATACGGGAGGAAAGTTAAGATTTCAATGAGTGAAAGCACGAATCTCCCTCCTATTTTTGCATAACTGTTCTGCGTTCCATTCACGTAAAGCATAGCAGCTCGGATAAACCGGGAGATTGCGGTTCAACCGGCTGACTGGCAGTTGAAAGAAAGACGTCTCGGGCCCTTGCAAGGTCCTGCATGGAGACGGTATCCGTCACGCCGACAGCGAAGCTGGAACGCCTTGTGGCGAACCGGCCGGTCCGGACAACCGGGCAACCGGAAATCGCTCCCAATCACCTGTCCGCGCGGCCCGAACCGGTCGCAGGCAACGATGGCGACGGAACCAGATGATCGAGACACCCTACTATCTGATCGACAAGGCGAAGCTGCTCCGCAACATGGAGAAGATCGCCTACGTTCGAGAGCGGTCTGGCGCGAAGGCCCTGCTGGCGCTCAAGTGCTTTGCGACCTGGTGTGTTTTCGACTTCATGCGCGAGTACATGGACGGCACCACGTCGTCTTCTCTGAACGAAGTCCGGCTGGGGCATGAGCGCTTCGGCAAGGAAACCCACGCCTATTCCGTGGCCTATGCCGACTACGAGATCGATGAAGTGATCTCCCATGCCGACAAGATCATCTTCAATTCCATCAGCCAGCTGGAACGGTTCGCGGACAAATCCGCAGGCATCGTGCGCGGGCTGCGCCTCAACCCGATGGTCAGCTCCTCCAGTTTTGACCTTGCCGACCCGGCCCGGCCTTTCTCCCGCCTCGGAGAATGGGACGTCACCAAGATTGAAAAGGTCATGGACCGGATCAGCGGTTTCATGATCCACAACAACTGCGAAAATGCCGATTTTGCGCTGTTCGACCGCATGCTTGGCGATATCGAGGAAAAGTTCGGCGGGCTTTTGAGCCGGGCGGAATGGGTCAGCCTGGGGGGCGGTATCCATTTCACGGGGGACGACTACCCACTCGACCTCTTCGCCGACCGCCTCAAGGCCTTCGCCGAAAAATACGGCGTTCAGGTTTACCTGGAACCGGGCGAAGCCTCGATCACCCGGTCGACCACACTGGAGACAACGGTGCTCGACACGCTCTTCAACGGCAAGAACCTGGCCATCGTCGATGCGTCCATCGAGGCTCATATGCTCGATCTGCTGATTTACCGCGAGACCGCGAAGGTGACCCCCAACGAAGGGCCGCACAGCTACATGATTTGTGGCAAGTCCTGCCTTGCCGGCGACATATTCGGCGAGTTCAACTTCCCTGCCGAACTCAAGACCGGTGACCGGGTTTCCATTCAAGATGCGGCGGGTTACACGATGGTCAAGAAAAACTGGTTTAATGGCGTGAAAATGCCCGCGATTGCGGTCAAGGAAGTGGACGGCACTGTCCACGTTGCTCGTGAGTTTTCGTACCAGGACTACGAGCAAAGTCTGTCTTGAGACTTGAACCCCGAACACCCCCAAGGTCCAAGGAAGGTATCTTTATCAAATGAAAAAGACTGTTCTCATCATCGGCGCCGGAGGTGTCGCTCAGGTGGTGGCGCATAAGTGCGCTCAGAACAATGATGTTCTCGGCGATATACATATCGCCTCGCGCACCAAATCCAAATGCGACGACATCATCGCAACCGTGCATGCCAAGAAGGCGCTGAAGCAGCCGGGTGTTCTGGAAGGACACGAACTCAACGCTCTGGACATTGCCGCAACCAGCGCGCTGATCCGCAAAACCGGTGCGCAGATCGTCATCAATGTCGGCACCGCCTTCCTGAACATGTCCGTCCTCAGCGCCTGTCTGGAGACGGGAGCGGCCTATATCGACACGGCCATTCACGAAGAGCCGGGCAAGATCTGCGAGACCCCGCCCTGGTATGGCAACTACGAATGGAAACGGGCCGAGGAATGCGCCGCAAAGGGCGTCACCGCCATTCTGGGCGCCGGTTTCGACCCGGGCGTCGTCAACGCCTATGCCCGCCTTGCCAAGGACGACTATCTCGACAAGGTGACCGAGGTCGATATCGTCGACATCAACGCCGGCAGCCACCAGCGCTATTTCGCCACCAACTTTGATCCGGAGATCAACTTCCGGGAGTTCACCGGCACGGTCTATTCCTGGCAGCAGGGCAAGTGGCAGGAAAACAAGATGTTCGAGATCGGCAAGGAATATGACCTGCCGGTGGTCGGCAAGCGCATGGCCTATCTGTGTGGCCACGACGAAGTGCATTCCCTTGCAAAGAACATGGACGGCGCGGACGTCCGGTTCTGGATGGGCTTCGGCGAGCACTACATCAACGTCTTCACCGTTCTGAAGAACATCGGCCTCCTGTCCGAGCAGCCGGTCAAGACGGCGGAAGGACTGGAAGTCGTACCGCTGAAGGTGGTCAAGGCGTGTCTGCCGGATCCGTCTTCGCTGGCGCCTGAATACACCGGCAAGACCTGCATCGGTGATTTCGTGAAAGGCACCAAGGACGGCAAGGAGCACGAGGTGTTCATCTACAATGTTGCCGACCACAAGGAAGCTTATGAGGAAGTCGGCAGCCAGGGCATTTCCTACACTGCGGGCGTTCCGCCGGTCGCGGCTGCCATGCTGATCGCCACTGGCGAATGGGACGTGAAGAAGATGGCCAACGTGGAAGAACTGCCGCCGCATCCCTTCCTCGGCATCCTCAACCGCATCGGCCTGCCGACCCGCATCAAGGACGCCAACGGCGACCGCGCCCTGGAGTTCTAGGTCCAGGCCTTTTCCAGCGGATCAACCTGCACAGCCCCGGTTACAATCGGGGCTGTTTGCGTTTCAGTCAACCGCAAACGGGCTGCAACGTGCCCTCAGGCCCCGCCCACGAACAGAAAGCCGTCCTTTCGCAAAAATATCCTGCAGCCTGCCTGCCCAGGCCGGTCCTCTGAGCGCCCGATTTGGTCGCTTTGAAATTCAGGTAGAGAAGGGTGTTCACAGAAAGGCAAAAACGCCCATCGCAGCGAGCCAATGCCCAATGGCTGATCAAGATAATGAAAGTCAGGAGAATTGGCGCACCCGACAGGATTCGAACCTGTGACCTCTGCCTTCGGAGGATTGTGTAAATCCATAAGATATTGAATTCATGCGATTTCTCGATTTTCCGTGTTCTCGAAATTTTCCGATTTTTCCCGGATTTCTCTTTCCCTGGAATTGATTCCGCGAGCATTTCGCGAACGTCCTAATCGCTGCGCCATGTCACGAATATGGTCCGTATTGAAATGAGAATAGACCTTCTCCAGGGTCTGGAAGCTCATCGCCATGTACTCTGAGACGTCGGAGATTTTCTCGCCAGCCTGAACCAGAAGACTCACGCGGGTATGGCGAAGCGTGTGTGGTGTGACCTGCTTCAAGCCTGCTTTTTTTGCCGCTTGCCGAAAGCCTTTGTCGATACTTTTGACGCGTCTTGTCGGATCGTGTTTTTGATGAAAGACGAAGTTGGTCTTGTCGCCATAAAGGTCGAACCTGCGTTTCAGATGCCTCGATAGCTCCGGAGGCATCGGGATATAAGATCGAGGTTTGCCACCCTCTGGATCATCTTCCTCATCGAACTCCGCGCCTTCCTTGTTGAAATTCAGCATCCCCGCCTCGAAATCGATTTGCGACCATTCCAGCTCCATGATCGCGTTTTTACGGGCTCCCGTGTAATAGGCGATCATCAGAAATAGCCGCAAAGTGAATTTGCTTCGGTACTCATCGCCAGCAGCCCAAAACAGGCGCACATACTCGGACTGCGTCAGCCATCGCTTCCTGGGTTTGCCGTCCTTTGGAAGTTCAGGAAAGCGAAACTCCTGCAAACGGTTCATTCGGATTGCATGATTGACTGCGGATCTAAGGTCCGTGAGTTCGCGGCGGCAGGTCGACCGCTTGCGAGAACTCGTCCTCCAGTATTGCTCGACCGTCTCCGGGTTGATCTGATCAACGGTTTTATCCTGCCAGAATGTAAGGAGATTGGATAACGAGTAGCTCAGGCGTTCTGCCGCTTTCTTTCCCATTTTGAAGTTTGCGTAGTCATCCAACGTTTGGGCAATTTTCATTTTGTGTGGCGGAACGGGGCGCCCTGTTCGTTGGGTACGCCTATCCCTCAGGAAGTCTTCGAGCTTTTCCTCAGCTTCGTCACGGTTCGAAGTACCTGTTGAACACTCACGTCTTTTTCCAGTCTCGGGATCGTGGAAGACAATGAAGAAGAACGGCCGGTTCTTGCGCTTTTTGAGTTTTGGTGGGTCTGCGGGTCTTGGCATGGCTCAATCGTGCTTCGTTCAATCAACTCTTCAATTGCTCCTTCTGGAAGGAACAGGCTCCCATCAATCCTCACGTGCCGGATCTTGCCCTGGCTGATCCAGGCACGGATGCGTTTCTCGGTGAAGATTGTACGTTCAGCGGCTTGTTTCGGGGTTTCTAGATTCATTTCAGCCTTTCCCTTGAACGGAATAGGTGGGCGTGGCACCATACAGCGAATATGGGTCAATAAAGGCGAAAATAGACACAATTCGGTCTATACGCAAGGCGAAAAATGGATTTGCACAACCGACTACGGGAGTTCCGCGTTCGCGTTGGAAAGAGCCAGCTTCAATTTGCCAAAGATCTTGGGGTCTCGGGCACTGCATATAAAAACTACGAAAGAGGGGCCACGCCGATCCCGAGCACTGTGGTTTTGGCGCTATGTCATGACTTTGACGTTTCCCCAGCGTGGCTGTTTTTGGGAGACGGAGACCCCACGCGAGAAGCTGCAACACAAATCGTCAAATCGGCAGTCTTGGCTGCTCGCACCTTTGCGGAAGAATGCGGACTAGATTTGACCGCAGATCAAGAGGTGCAGCTAATTTGTAAGATGTTCGATCAGTTTTATTTCCATGAACTGAAGCAGAAAAAATTGGAACAAAAAGAAAGTTTCGCAGGCAATGGCTGACTTGTCGGGTGAAGATTCGATTTATTACGAAGCAATGTTGGCACTACATCGCAAGAAAATTGCCGAAATGTGTGCCATGCATGGGGTTCCATTTGAAAATGGGCAAGTTTCCTTTCCACGAGAAGACATGGAAATGATCCGAGCACATATTTCGATGAGCCATTTCGAGCGGTTTTGGAAGAGAAACGCCTTAAAGGTTAAACTTCTTATCGTTTTAGGTTTTATTTGTTCCTTGTTGATGTTGATGGGTCGCGTATTCAGCGTAATCGAAATGTCAATCTATGGAACTGTGAGTAATGCGTTCGTTCTTATATTGTCACTGATCATGTTGTATTTTCTGGAGTCACTAGAACAGCATTTCGGACTGTGGAAACGGCCTGCGGTTACTGGGTCGGATGGTCAGTCGAATAAAAAGTGGACGTTCGTTCCCGCTGACATCGGCCGCTTTGTTAAAGCGCGCCATGACTCTTCCGGTTCAAGTTCCTGACCGCCAGCTGTTTTCAGCAATTTAATTAGTGGCGGCGCTTAATTAACGAAATGGGCGTTTCCTTTATTAACGGGCTTCGTCGTCAAATTTTTTTGTCTAATTTTTGGATTGAAGGTTTACCCTGATACCCTTAGGCACCCGTCCTAAGGACGGGTGCCTAAGGGTATCACGCGAACTCGTTTTGTCAACGATTATTGACTTCTAGGTGGTGTGTGGATATAACGGATTACAATACCTTTTACGTCCTTAGGACGTAAAAGGTATTGTAATCGGATTTAAATGGACAAGAAGCACCAATTTTTTACAGACATAAAACGCATGACCCGCTTGGGCGAAGCCCTAGCGGAGCGGTTGATCGATGATTCGATCCCTCTGGTTTCCAACTACGAAATTTTCAAACACGTCTGGGATATTTACCGCGAGGGAAAGGTTAAATATCTGAGGGGTGAATTTCCCTCTCAAGAAACGTTTTACCGCGTGCGAGACGCTCTGCGGAACGAGGGGCTGCTTCACAAGGATGCCGATTACTCCAGGATGTGGCGTGTTCAAACAGAAGGCGATAGGTCGGCCGACGAAATTGTCTGCCTAGCTGACCGCTATTGCTACATTTCCCATCTGTCCGCAATGCAACAATACGGGCTGACAAACAGACGCTCGAAGCCATTATTCATCACCCAGCCTTCGCCGGCACAGCTTACAGAAGCCTTGGCAAGGCAGTTCATAGCTGACTATCCCGATCTATCCGAGCAAACGCATATCTACGTTGTTCCGCTTCATGCAGTTCACCATCCCAAGACCGTGCGCAAGAGGGCAATCAATGCCCTTGAAACCAAAATGCATGGTGAGTGGCGCCAGGTCCGGGGATCGTACGCACGTGTTGCATCGATTGGTCAAACGTTTCTGGATATGGTTGACATGCCGGAGCGATGTGGCGGCATGCTCCACGTTCTGGAAACATGGGAGGAACATGCCAAGACCTATGCCGAAGAGATCATTAAGCGCATCGATGTGGCTCCCAAACCTATCCACAAAGTCCGGGCAGGGTACATCCTTGAAGAACGTCTCGGAATTCGGGATACCCGCGTTCTTGCATGGAAACAATTTGCGCAAAGAGGCGGTAGTCGGATTCTGGATCCAGGGGCTCCCTTTGCAAACAGATACTCAGAAGATTGGATGCTTTCGATAAATGTCGGGTGAAGAAGAACAGACTGAAAGCGTTACAGTGAACATCGGTGAGTGGGTGGAGAAGGCCAGGGCTGATCCCCAAGCCTATCACGAACGCCAGGCAACCGAAGTCTTCCTTACAGCCCTCGGCATGATCCAATCCTATCGCCACCAGGTTTTTCTGAAAGGCGGGATTCTGATGGGAGTTGTTTATGGCAGCCCTCGCCAGACCGGTGATCTGGATTTCACAGCCTGCCTCGATCCGGAACCCGGTATAGCTGATGATTTCAAGAAGGAACTTGACGCAGTCTTTCCACGGGCGACAGCAGAGCTCGGTTACCCCGAACTGATATGTGCCGTCCAGTCGTGCAGATATCTCCCCAATGCCAAACTCTTCCCTAAAGCCGAAGGACCGGCCCTGATGCTCAAAGTTGCATATGCCGATCGGGGAACCAGACAAGCAGACATGCTGGAGCAGGGAAGGGCAGCCAATGTGCTGGACGTCGATATCAGTTTCAGGGAACCTGTCGGGGCAATTCAAATCGTGAATCTCGCCGACACGGGGGGATCTTTTTATGCCTATTCGCTGATCGACCTGATGGCGGAGAAGCTTCGTGCCCTGCTGCAACAGGAAATGCGCAACCGCTACCGGCGTCAGGACATATACGATCTAGATGCGTTGCTAATGCGTTTCAGTTTGGACAAGGATGAAAAAAGCCGGCTATGTGAGGTGCTTTTGAAAAAATGCAGGGCACGTCATATCGAACCTCATCCTGAATCTCTGTCCCAACCGGAAATTATTCGCAGAGCCAAAGAGGAATGGAAAACACTTGAGCTCGAAATAGGGGAGGTGCCGGATTTTGATGAATGTTTTGCTCGGGTCGATGCTTTTTACCGGGAACTCCCGTGGAGCGCGAAAAATGATGAAAGCAAATGAACGGTAGTAAGCTCACCAGCAAAAAGTTCTTGTTCCCCCTGTTTGAATACAATCGTATCTACCGCATTGCTCATGGCATTCTGCAGGATATTGGAAAGGTTGAGAAGGCATGCATATTCTTTGCCTCATTAGGCTCCTACCTGCTTAACAAACATTACAAAATTCCATCCCGGCCAGTAGCCGGCGCATTTGCACTGTGCGTCAACGACGAGCCAGACGTCGCCTGTTTCGGAAGGCAGGGGGATCAGGGCCTTTCGTCTGACCCGGAAGCCTTTCATATGTGGATTCAGACAGAAACGCATATCATTGATTTCATGGCGCCTGTCTTTCCAGAGGCCTTTGCCAAATACAATCCACCAGCATCAATTACCCGCAAGATGCTCCAAAAACGCCTGGGCGACGAAGCTGCGAATGCGAGCGAACTCAAGGCGGCAGGCGATTTTTTCACACTACCCGACCCCGAGCTAACCGAAAAGCTTCTCGATCAGTTTCTTGAAACACCAGGTAATACAGACCTAATCGCCATCGGCGAGAAATGGTTTGGAAAACGAGGGGCAAAACAGAAGCCATTAATTTCGATGACTAACGATTTAGGGCAGATCTATCATTTGAACCTCCCAAAACATGCTGTCTTGGGTTCCTGGTGACGTAAGCTTCCAAGACAGCCTCAAACCGGTAAACCCAGAGGGTAGCTCTTGCGTCATCGGGTCCAGTCAAGCGGGCAAAAACGGTTCTACAAGGGGTAAGGTCAACCACAGCAGATTGTGGTGTGGTTAAAACCATAAAATACGAGATCGATCTTGACTTGCACTCGTGCCCTTACTCGCCTTATCGAGAACCATGAAGATTAGCTGTGAGCATGCCAAAAATTTCGCGTGCTGCATCAAGATTTGCAGCCTTGGCGAGAACTTCAAATTGATTTTTTCGTTCGCGGGTGATGAAATAACCCATAGAACCACCGAGAGTATCGTCCTCAATATACTCGCGATATGTTTCGTCGTGCATGGGTGACACGTAAAGCGTGGTGTCATTATCCAATTTTGCAATCAAAGCGATATCATCCATGACTGACACTCCAAACTACGGATTTAACCGCTATCCTCAGTTCTCAGTGAACCACATATCTGACTATCTATCGACAGTGCATGCGACACAGCGCACCAAATTAATATGTGCCGCAAAATTCCCAAAAAAGGTTGAAGTTGCAGCGTACTCTCAAGTACGCCAAGCGTTGAAGAGAGCTCTGACCACAGACAATTTTGATCGAGACGGACTCGATTTCCTAGCAGGTAAACTTGAGGCCAGGACGCTCATGGAAAGCGGATACAATCGCGACGAAGCGCTTCGCTGTATAAAAGCGGTTCGAGCATTTCAGGACACATTTACGCCACGACGATTTGGCCGATATGAGCTATCGGCCAACCCCAAGACTCTCCTGAAATCTATTTCTGGTGTGAAGCTCAAAGTGTCGCTCGACGCATTGGTCACACAGTCACAAGATGGCGAAATTTTCGCTGGCGGTTTGATCCTCTTATATGCGTTTTCTTCCGACCGAACCGCAATAACGGATAGGCTCGCCGCCGCATCCGCCCTGATATTGTGGGCCTTGGAAGACGGACAAATGCAGCCTTTGCCCCGACTGTGCATGGCCGTTGATCTTGCGGAGACAAAAGTTGTCAAAGCAAGCCGTTCACACGAACGCTTTAGAGAGCGTGTTGAAGCGTCATGCAGTGAAGTTGCCGCTCGCTGGAATGAAATAGAGCCACCTCACGACTACGATGGCCCTGATTGGCGATGAAAGTACCCAACCCGACATTCGCGTCATAAGTGTGATACCTTCCAGTTGCTATTGGGAGGAATTTATTATGACCATTACCGCCAGAGTTAGATGCATTAAAAAAACTGACCGACAAAGCGCTTGGGAGCGCATAAGCAGTATTGGCGGCACGAACCCAGACGGTAACCGCTGGAAACTCAATTTAGACAGAGCCATTCAAGGCATCGAAAGCAGTGAGTTTGCATTCTACGTGGAACAGCCTGCCGGTGATCGCGTAAATGTGGTTGTGGCCGTAAGTGCTTCTGGAAACAAATATCTGAAGACGACTGCGGACGGTGACCAGCCGAACAATCTTCTGAGTCTTCCTGAATGCCCTTGATGAACCCGAAAGGCGTTCAAAGTCGTTCGATCAAAAGCCACGAAATCGGATGCTGCGCAGCATTTAGCCGCGGAAGTCACCTTCATCCGGGTTGGATTCCAGTGTGATTGAAATAATGGTTAAAATTAAAAAACAAACTAGATTATATCTACGCCAACTATAGAATTGTTCTTTTTAAAACAAGGTGGCCAGTTCTTTTCTCCCATTGAACAATTGAATCGAAAACACTCATGGTTTTGAAATCGGATTCACTTATGGCAAGTCTGAGGTGCATTTCAACTTCCTTGCCGATGGTTTGATTTTTGTTTCGATCCCCCAGCTTCTTCCGAAGATTGACACCTAAAGCCCAACAAAAATCATGACCGTTGGTGATCTGATGGAGATCAAAATTATTTGCGGCTGCAGATTCGATATGAGCTTTTAATTTTTCTACTTTGCCTACTTCGCAAACAGTTTTACCTAAAATTCCAGCGACAAGCTTTCCTTTATCAATTTGGAAGTCTTCATAAAATTTATACCATTGAACATTACCCACAGGGTAACCAAGTCTGAACATTTCATTCGCAAGTTTTGCATGAGAAACGGGCGACAAGGATAGAACAATCGAATCAACGATTTTATCGTGAGAACCGATAGATTTACATTTATCTTCGTCACCAGCTAATCTTAAATAGCGAGACGTAGCCTCCGTTCGAATAGTATCCATATCAAAATCATAGCATTCTGAGTAGATTAAGTCTGGAAGTTGCTCCAATCTGCCTAAGACACGGTCGAAGTCTGCGTCTGCTAGGCCAATGCAACCCACGAACTCTTTTTCGTGCGCAATCTTCATTGCTCCCAGCAGATTGGGTTTTCCATAGCAATTTGTTATTGAGCAGGTATTGCTATCCACAAACTTCTCGAACCTGTCGATATCATTCGCACCTTCAAGTAGCAATTGAGCGCCTTTGAACTCTTGTCGCATAAGAAGAAGTTCGCCAAAAATTTCCTCAGGACCGATCTCGTTGGTCATCGACTTCATGCGAACGGGTCCTCAAAATCAATTATCCCAAAAGGATGCTCGCCTTCATAAACATCACCAAGCTCAACAACCAAATTTGTCCAACGACCTATTAATTGAGGTGAGTGAGTTGCAAGTACAACGTCAAAATTTCGCAGCTTTATAATTTCTATTAAGTCGCCGATGAATTTCTTTTGCCAGGCAATGTGAAGCGAAATTTCTGGCTCATCAATTAGAATTAGAGAATTTGAGGGCATTTCAAATAGCAGTGAGAAAAACAGAACTAGCTGATGCTGCTCTCCAGAGCTGAGTTTCTCGACAGGAATTCGTCTTCCCTTATATGTAACTGCCAATCCATCAGTTTTGTTTATTTCAATTTCTTTTTTTCCGAATCTATTCTCCATCAAAGACTTAAATAGAGAAATTTTTTCATATATTTCTGAAAGTGCATTTAGTTTTTTCTTGTTGTCTTCAACATATACACCGAGAAGTGCATTTATTGCCTCGTCATCATAAGAGCCGGTCGGCATATTTACAGGAACATCGTGTTCACTTTCCAAAATGCCGACCGACATATAACGTTTTCGAAGGGTGTCTAAGAGTTCTAATTCTTCGGCAATGTCGGGTGTGGCTCGATGTTCAATTGCTGAGCGAATGACACGCTGAGGAAATGTTCGGTCTAATGATTGAGAGAGCGCGGCGTATTTTGTTAGCTCACTACGAATAATTGATTTGAGCATGTCTGCTTTTTGTTCGATAGCAAACTGCGTTTTTCCCGCTTGCGTAAGAAAAAAATTTTCGTTGTCTTCGTCATCTTCGTCGAATTCTTGAGATAAAACAATAAGTCTTTGTGTTTCAATAAAATTGCAATTAATGCGCTTTAAAAAGGAAAAGATACTAGATAACGCTTCCCGGTTGACAAACAATTTCGCTGGATTTGGTAATTCATCAGAAAACCTCTCTTCTATTTCCCGGCTTCGAATTATGGTTTTACTACGAGCGTCTAGCCACCGATCCGGTCCGACTCTTTGAAGAAAGGGTAAGTGAAATTCGTATTTCCTCGAGGGACGCCTTTTCCCACTCGGGAGGAGCGAGCGTATCCACTCTCCATCGCGGAGCATGGATATGTATAAAGAGGGTTCTTCCTCGAGGTTTTCGTCAAACTCTAAATTATCGTCATCAAGTTTCTTTCTTAAAATCTCAATTGAGGTTCCGTCAGAGAATAAATAGCGAGCGGCGTCGAAAACTATTCCTCTAAAAAACTTCCACTCTCTTCCAAATAAAGCATCAATTGCTTTTAGACATAAAGTTTTTCCAGCCCCATTGGGTGCTATTACAGCGGTAACATGTTCCTGTGTATTAAATGGAATCATATAATCAAACTCGTCATAGAGGCCGAGTATCTGAAAAGCTTCCAATGAAATAGCTACTTCACTCTCTGAATGCTGCATATCTGTCTCAATTGGTGACTCAAGGATGACATTTATGTACTCATAGAGTTGAGTGCGAAAAGATGCAACTTTAGAACGTGGCAGCAATCCTAGCGCTCTCGACGTGTTTTGCGTGAGCGTCTTGTATTTATCGCAGGATTCTGGAGCTGTTGAGCTTTTCCGTAGCCCCGTAGAGCTCTTCCACCGATCTGCCGGAGGATTCCGGCGCACTGAGCAAGTCGAGCAAGGCCTCGTTGAAGGCCCGTTGCGAGCTGATGGACCTGTCGAGCAACGTTTCGAGTTCGGTCAGCCGTTCTTCCAGCAAGCCGGTCGAGCGTCTTTCCAAATGCTCCAGCTGAGCGGTCGAATGTTCGAAGGCTTTGGTCAAGCGTTCGACCAAGCTCAGCAACCCGCGCTCGAGCGGCGTCAGGGTTTGTTGGGATGGCAGGTTCGGTGCGGAGGGATTGGTGTCTGTCATGGTGCTCTACTTGGTTAGGTGGCAGGAGAAATTCCCGTCTATGTCCCGGCAACGCTCGTACGTGCCGGTTTTCGTGTCGAAGATCAGGATCGGAAATTCCGTGTAAGTTGTCTGATTGAAGGCAGAGGCGATCAGCGCCCCTCTCAAGTGGTTCTCCAGGAACAGAACCCCGCCAAGCGTCAGGACGACCGAGACCAGAATCGCTGCCGAGAGTTTCAACAAGCGGTTCTTCGCCGCCAATCTCTCGTTTTCCGCCATGCCTGTTTTCAGCTGATGGATCTGTTCCTCGCTCGACCTCAAGTGCCTTTCTAACGTTGCGTTCAGTTTCTCCTGGGACGTGCGGATATCTTTGCTGATTGTAGACCCTGCGCTTTTCAACATGCGCTCGATATTCGTCTCGGAGGTCTGAAAGGCTTCGAGCAGCGAGGCGTTCTGATCCTCGTGCATCTGCTCGATGTTCTCGCTCAGTCGCTCTCTGAGCGGTCTTCTCTCTGGTCCAATCTGCATGGAAAATGTCTCCCTTGAGCCGCCAGCGGGTGTCGCTGTCCGGGTCTTTGACTGTGAGATAGGTTCTGCCCTGGCGGGGCAGTTCGAAGCCGGCGCCCTCAAGTGCGGCAACCATGTCCGGCCGGGATGAGATGCGACCGGTGACGATCAGGTCTTCCAGCCAGTTCTGGATGTCCTCGCGGCCCTGTGCCCGAAGCTTCTTTTCCGGAAGCTGCTTGGTGTCCTGCGACCTGGACGGATCTTGCGGATCGGCCCAGCCATGCTCCTTGTTGAGCATGTCGCGCAGGGCATCCATGGCCTTCTGGTAGCCAGGCGGGGCGATGTTGAGACTCTTGCCGGACGTAAGCTCCATGCGCGGCGTGCAGAAATGCAGTTCCACGCGGCCCTCGTGGCTGTGCCGAACCCAGAGCATGTCGACCTGGTCGCGGTCTAGACCAGAAAAGGCGAGCTCGTCGAAGGCGTCCATGACGGCCTGCTGCTGCTCTTCGCTCGGATGGTCGTCCTTATCGAAGCTGATCACGCCGGCCCGGTACGTCCAGGCGTGGGGGCAGGCATCGATCAGCGCCCGGGTGTGGTCCGCGTCGCCCGCCAGCACTTCCGGCAACGGATCGCGGCTCTTCATCAGCGGGACGCCAGCGTCGTCGCGGATGAGATCGCGATTGGCGTCGTAGTCGAGCACATGAGAGGCGATCAGATAATCGACCGGTGCCGCCCCGCCGCCCTTGCCACTGCGGAACAGCTTAATCAGCATGATCTGCGTCCCGCCGTGTGTGGCTGGCAAGGAGGGCCGACATCTGGCGCTCGATGCCGATCAGCTCGGCGAGCAGCTGCAGGCCGTCGAGCTGACGCATGTCGTCGGCGGCCTGGGCGGAGTTCACGGCGCGGGCGATCTGGTTCAGGTTCGTGCCGATGCGGCTGAGCGCTGTCACAAGCTGCGGATCAGCCTGCGGTGTGGCACGGCGGCGCGGGGCTTTGATCTGCCCCAACGCTGCGCGCAACAGCTCCGAGACGGAGATTTTGTCCGCGGCGGCGCGGCGCTTGAGATGTCTCTTTTCCTCCGTCGTACAGCGCATAACAACCGTCTCGGCGAGACGGGCCGTTTGCGGTCCGGAGGGGTTCGAAGGGGAGGCCTGCCACCCCTCGCAAGGTCCTGTGTCGTATGACACGGGTCGCCTTGCTCTTGTCCGATCCGCCGCAGTCATGCCGCTTGCCTGTAGGCTGTCTGAGAGGCCGATTGGTGCGCGATCACGGGCAGTCTGTTCAGGAAATACGAGAGGCAATCTTGCTCTTTGTCCGAGCCGTCTTCCGGTGGCCATCGCCCTGGAAGCTGGTATCCGGAGAAGCCGTTGACGCTGGTTGCGAGATTGAACCGCGCCAGGTCGGGCAGGGTCTTTTCGGCCAGCCAGGCGTTCCATTCATCGACCTGTCTGGTCTGAGCCGTTGGCAGGACGACGACGGGAATGGAGCGACGGAAAGCCGCCTTCGCGCGCGCCTCACGCGGGTTAGGTTTTTTATTTATTTCTTTCTCTTTGTTTGGTGGACAGATTTGACCGCCTTTGCCGGACACATCTGACCGCCTTTCGGGACAGATCTGTCCGCCTTCAGAAGAGGCAAGGGGGACAGATTTGTCCGTCTTTTCTCGAAGCTCTGAAGCCTTTAGGATCGAGGCGTCGGTAGGGCAATACTCCGTATTGTGCCCGACGCCATTCCCGCGTTGAACGCTGAGCCATTCACCGATTTCCAGATCTCGGATGGCCCGCTGGATGGATTTGACACTCTTGCCGGTTGCTTCGGCAATGGTCTTGTAGGACGGCCACGCCTTCTCGGTGTGGCCGTTCACATGTGCGGTCACGATATAGAGCGCAATGCACTTGGCATTGTCATTGATATTGGCATCACAGCTCAGCAGTCTCAGCCACTGAAGCTTAACTTCCCGGAATGGACGGCGCTCAGACATGTGCGCCTCCCTGGAACGATGTCGCTACCTGCAGATGAACTGAGGTCGTGGCTGGGGAGAAAACGCGAACAAAAGTCGTTTCTCGTACATACTGCGAACAATGCTCGATTAGAGCAACGCGCAGAATTGTATAAGCTATTGAATTTTCTGCAGATTTTTGGCGCACCCGACAGGATTCGAACCTGTGACCTCTGCCTTCGGAGGGCAGCGCTCTATCCAGCTGAGCTACGGGTGCTCTTCGCGCGCGCAAGGGCTGCGCGGCGGATAGAGGGGTCTGATACAAGATCCGGCGATCCGGGGCAATCGCTTTCTGAAATTTTGGACAAGATATCGGCGGGGTTGTCGGGGCTGGATGAACGTCGGGTTATCTGCGCACCTGTTGGTGATTTTTGGGGGCTCGAGCCTGGCTGGTCAGGGAGAAACTGGCCGAAGAAAGAAGGGCGGGTGTCGTTTGATCCGGGAGCGCGAGGAAAAAATGGCCGTAGAGGTGATAGGGCGGCGGGGCTTGTGCGTAGGAAGGCCAGGACCGGAAAAAACAGAGCCCCATGACCGAGACCAACCACTGCCGTTCGCTTGTACTTGTGTTGGGAGACCAGCTGAGACTTGAACTGTCCAGCCTCAAGCGGGCCGATCCGGCCCACGACAGGGTTCTGATGGTCGAGGTGATGGCAGAGGCCACTTATGTACGCCATCACAAGAAGAAGATTGCCTTCCTGTTCTCCGCCATGCGCCACTTCGCCGAAGAGCTGAAGGAAGCCGGCTGGACGGTGGATTACGTCAAGCTGGATGACCCTGACAACAGCGGCAGCTTCAAGGGCGAGGTGAAGCGGGCCTGCGAACGCCTGCGGCCACAGCGGATGGTGGTTACCGAACCCGGCGAGTGGCGGGTCTTGGAGGATATGCGCTCCTGGTCCGACGCTTTCACCCTGCCGGTAGAGATCCTTACCGACACGCGGTTCTTCTCAGCGGTGGCGGATTTTCGGGCATGGGCGGACGGACGCAAGCAATTGCGGATGGAATATTTCTACCGCGAGATGCGCCGTTCCACCGGCCTGCTGATGGACGGTGACAAGCCTGCGGGCGGCAAATGGAACTATGATGCAGACAATCGCAAGCCCGCGCAGCCGGACCTGTTCATGCCAGAGCCGAAACGCTTTGAGCCGGATGCAATCACGCGAGAGGTGCTGGACCTGGTCGCCAGTCGATTTTCCGGGCACATAGGCGATCTTGAGCCATTCTGGTTCGCGGTGACCCGCAAGGACGCGGAAGAGGCCTGTGAGCACTTCCTGGCCGACATGCTGGCCGATTTCGGAACATATCAGGATGCCATGCTGAGCGGCCGGAAGTTTCTGTTCCACTCGGTCCTGTCGGCCTATCTGAACGCCGGCCTGCTGGATGCCAAGGTGTTGTGCCGGAAGGTGGAAGAGGCATGGAAAGACGGCAAGGTTCCGCTCAATGCCGCCGAAGGATTCATCCGGCAGATCCTTGGCTGGCGGGAATATGTGCGCGGCATCTACTGGCTGAAGATGCCGGACTATGTCGACAACAACACACTTGGCGCCGACCGTCCGTTGCCCGATTTCTACTGGACCGGACGGACACGCATGCGCTGCCTGTCGGAAGCGATCGGCCAGACCTTGGAAGAAGCCTATGCCCACCACATTCAAAGACTGATGGTGACAGGCAATTTCGCCCTGCTGGCCGGCGTCAGGCCAAAGGAAGTGCATGAATGGTATCTGATGGTCTATGCCGACGCCTATGAATGGGTGGAGGCGCCCAACACCATTGGCATGAGCCAGTTCGCCGATGGCGGGCTTCTCGGCTCCAAACCCTATGTATCGAGCGGCAATTATATCGACCGGATGTCGGACTATTGTGGCGCATGCTCTTATGACGTGAAGCAGAAGACCGGCCCGAAGGCCTGTCCGTTCAATGCGCTTTACTGGGACTTTCTGGACCGCAACAAGGAGGTGCTCAAGGGCAATCCGCGGCTCGGTCAGCCTTACGCGTCCTGGGCCAGGATGGGGCCGGAAAAACAGCAGCTACTCAAGGAAAGTGCTGCGGACTTCCTGAAACGTCTACTTGAGGGGGAGGAGGTCTGAAAGTGGCTCGTCCGCGTAAGCAAACGCAGAGGCTATCGAGGGCTGTTTCGAGCCGGTTACGGCGGGATGAGGAATGTTACAAAAAAAACGCGCAGCCGTTAGACTGCGCGAATAAAGTTACTGTGCACGTGGCCCCATCGACCACGGCGGCAACTCTAGCGGCATCTTTCTCGATTGTCATTACCGTAAAATATTTTATTTTTTGATTCACTGTAATGCGACTGATCGTTATTCATACTGAGTCATATATGAAATAATGTGTCGTACAAATTAATTCATTAAATTCAGCGCTTTAAATTTGTCATACAATTTGGAGGCGCCGTTGCGGCAAGGAAATATTGTCTTTCCTGCCGCAAATTTATTGGCAAATTTGCTTATATTCGGAAGATATTTTCCCGGTTTTGCTGGAAAGTTTTACGCGCGTGATGCCTCTGCGGACAAAACCGAGCTCTTTTGCTGCCGCCCAGGTCACATCTATAACACGGCCCTTGGCAAAGGGGCCCCGGTCGTTGATACGCACCGTGACGGTCTTTCCGTTGGCAAGATTGGTCACATCCACCAGCGTACCGAAGGGCAGGCTCCTGTGGGCTGCGGTCAGCCGATTGGGATTTGCACGTTCACCACTGGCGGTGGTGCCGCCGAGCTTGTACCAGGACGCTTTCCCGCATTGTTGATAGACGCCCGCCTGAGCACCGCTGACGACACCTGCTGCTGCAAGCAAGGCACCCGCCAAGGCAACGCGCGATAAATGCCGCGCGAAGGTAATTCTCTTCATGATAGTCCCCCTGGGGCAAGTGAGCCCGCCCCGATCGATCTTGAACACAGTTTCGTGACGACGCTCGTAACATTCCGTAGCGGCGCCTTTACGTCGTGAGGGTGATCAAAATGTGGCAGTTTTCGGGATAAATGAGGCGTTAGTATAAAATAAACATAAAATTTTAAATACATTTGAAAGAGTCGCATTAATTTTTGATTTACTATAAAAATTCTAAGAGTTGTGGGTAGTTTTTCTGTTTCGGTTTTGCCAACTGAACTGTGTTAGTAATTTTTACATAGGAGCGGCGCATGTGTGTATTGATTAGCGCCATTTTAACGGCAATTTGAAAGGGCGGTCTGGTGCAAGTCAGCCATCGGTTCTTAAGCGACCGGCTGGAACAATCCGGTCGTGCGGAAAATAATAATCTTACAGGCTTCCACACGTCCCTGCTGGAGGTTCTTCCCCATGCTGCGGCCTACGTCGCGCAGGATGGCAGCGTCCTTGTTCACAACAAGCAAATGAAGGCGCTTTGCGCCGCAAAAGGTGTCTTTCCGGTGCCGGTCAGCCTGCCGTCGCTTTTGTCGGAAACCAGTTGGCGGCGGTGCGAGGCGGTTCTGTCGGCGGCCTTCAGCGGCGTTCCCGCGCAGGCGAGCGGGGCCATCGTGCTGCAGTCGGGCGAAACCTTCTGCCACCACATGATTTGCACATCCTTTGTCTCCCTCTCGGGCGAGCGCCAGGCCGTCCTGGTGCAGTTCGATCTGGAAGAACACGGCCAGGACGAGATCGTTACCCTGCCAGAGCCGGCGCGAAATGAAATCCGCTCCGCGAAGTCCGCAAGAGATCTCGATCTTCTGGAGCATTTTCCGGACGACGTTCTTGTGTTCGACGGTTCCGAAAGCCCCGACGAAATGGCGGGAAAGCTGCTGAAGCTGATCAACAGCGACTATGAAGTGGACCTCTTGGCCGAAGCCCTGGAAAATCTGGAAGGCGAACTGCCGCAGACCTTCTATATTCCGGAAAACCGAAGCTTCCAGGCAGCAGGTTACGTGGCTGATCGCCAGATGTGCGAAGTACGGCTCGTTCCCATTCCCGGTGCGGTGAAAAGTAAGCCGGGCATCGGTGCCTCCATGGCGGTTATCCGGCGCAATGTCGACTGCCCCCAGGAAACCGCCGAAAACAGGCGCCTGGCGTATCTCGACCCGCTGACCGGCCTGGAGAACCGCCGTGCCTTCACCAAAGCCTTGAAACGCGAGTTGACCCGGCTTGCCGCAGAAGATGAAATCGGCCTTGCCGTTCTTTATATCGATCTCGACGAGTTCAAGAAGGTCAATGATCTTGGTGGCCACGACGCGGGTGACGACATGCTCCAGCGTGTCGCGGCTTGCCTGCGCCTGACCTTGGGTGAATTCGGTACAGCCGCCAGGATCGGCGGCGATGAATTTGCCGGCATGGTGCCGGTGGTCAACGAGGAAGCCGCTCTCGATATCGCCGAGGAAATTCTGGCCGGTTTTGACCGTATCCGCCTGGAGGTGGGGGACCGGGTGTTCACCATTGGCGGGTCCATCGGTGTGGCGTTCCTCGACAGCAATGTGAAGCTGCGTGAAGGCGATGCGGCAGCTCTACTGGGGCTGGCCGACCGGGCATGTTTGCGCGGCAAGCGATTTGGCGGCCGTTCCGTGCAGGTTCATTCGGTGCAGCCGCAGGACTGCGAAGGGGCGGGTGGTGAGCTGGCGGATCTACCCGAGCCGGGAAGTTTCCGTGGCAACGAGCTGACGCTCTACGCGATGCCCATCGTCTGCCTGAAGCGGAACAGGGCCTGCGGTTCTGAAATCCTTCTGCGCCTGCAGGGGGATCGTGCCCGGGGCCTGTCTTCACGTGCCTGGATCTCGGCTGCCGAACGCTCCGGTTTCATTGCACAGGTGGATGCCTGGACGCTGGACAAGGTGCTGGACGCGGCAGAGCGCAATCCCGACCGTACCATCCTGACGATGAACGTCTCGGCTGAATCCGCCCGCGATCCGGTCTTCCGTGACGGGCTCTATCATCGTTTGTCGGTCAATCCGCTGCTGGCATCCAAGCTGTGTCTTGAAATCGCGGAAAAGGATTTCCTGCGAGAGCCGGCGAGCGTTCAGGCGTTTTTCAAGTTCGTGAATGAACTGGGGTGCCAGACCGCCATTGACGATTTTGCCGGACACTGGCCGGTTCTGTCGCGGTTGACCAACCTGCGTGTCGAATGGTTGAAGCTTGAATCGAGCCTCACTCAGCAGGTGGTGGAAGAGCCCGCCAAGGCGGCCATCCTGAACGGGCTGGTTCGCGCGGCGCACGAACTCGGCATCAAGGTGATCGCCAAACATGTTGAAACGGCGGAAGAGGCCAGTCTGCTGAGGGAGCTCGATATCGAGGCGGCACAGGGCTTCTTCTTCGGTCGGCCCGAACCCTGGCCCGGCGGTTGAGCGAAATCTGAGATCGTAAAAAAAAGCGGCGCAAAGCGCCGCTTTTTTGTTTGTTTTCCAGGGCCTTAGATGTCGAGGTTGGCCACGGCCAGGGCATTTTCCTGGATGAATTCGCGCCGCGGATCGACCTCGTCTCCCATCAGTTTGGTGAAGATGTCGTCGGCGTCGTCCGCCTCGCGCACCTTCACCTGCAGCAGGGAGCGGACATTCGGGTCGAGCGTCGTTTCCCAGAGCTGTTCCGGGTTCATCTCGCCGAGACCCTTGTAGCGCTGCAGCGAGATACCCTTCTGGCCGGCGGCGTAGATCTGGTTCAGCAAGGCGCGAGGCCCCCGAATTTCCGTCGAGATATCCTTGCGCCGCAAGACAGCGGCCTTGCCGTAGATCTCGTTCAGATGGGCTGCATGTGCTGCAAGACGGCGTGCGTCCGTGGAGCCAAGCAGGGCAGCGTCAATCGTTGCGGCTTCCTGCACGCCGCGAACCATCCGTTTGAACACAAGGCTGCCATCGTCCCGCGCTTCGCCGGTCCAGCCCCGTTCGAATTCGTCTGCCAGGATGTCCATCCGGCGGGCGATATAGGCGGCAGCTTCCTCAGCCTTGCCCTGATCGTCCAGGATTTCCGGTGTCAGCGCACCCGCAATCGCGGCCTGTTCGACAACATCGCGGTTGTAGCGTGAATGCAACCCGTCGAAGATGTCGGAAATGGTCCGTGCGGTTTCGGCGACGGCACGAAGGTCCTGGCCGGTGCGAACCTCGCCATTGGCAAGCGTCAGCGAAGCTTCGTCCAGACCCTGTCCGATCAGATAGTCTTCCAGCGCCTTCTGGTCTTTCAGGTACTGCTCGGACTGGCCGCGCTTGACCTTGTAGAGCGGTGGCTGAGCAATATAGATGTAGCCGTTTTCGATCAGCTGCGGCATCTGGCGGAAGAAGAACGTCAGCAGCAGGGTGCGAATGTGCGCGCCGTCCACGTCAGCATCGGTCATGATGATGATCTTGTGATAGCGCAGCTTCTCGACGTTGAATTCTTCCTTGCCGATGCCGGTTCCAAGCGCCGTGATCAGCGTGCCGATTTCGTTCGAGGACAGCATCTTGTCGAAGCGTGCCCGCTCCACGTTGAGGATCTTGCCGCGCAGAGGCAGCACGGCCTGGTTTTCGCGGTGACGGCCCTGTTTGGCCGAGCCACCCGCGGAATCACCCTCCACCAGGAAGAGTTCGGCCTTGGAGGCGTCGCGCTCCTGGCAATCGGCAAGCTTGCCGGGCAGGGAGGCGATGTCGAGGGCGCCCTTGCGGCGCGTCAGTTCGCGTGCCTTGCGGGCGGCTTCACGCGCGGAGGCCGCTTCCACCACCTTGGAGACGATCGTCTTGGCCGGCGCGGGGTTTTCCTCAAGCCATTCGCTCAGGATCTGCGAGATCAGGTTTTCGACCACCGGACGCACTTCGGAGGAAACCAGCTTGTCCTTGGTCTGGGACGAGAATTTCGGATCCGGCACCTTGACGGAAAGAACGCAGGTCAGGCCTTCGCGGCAGTCATCGCCGGAAAGGTTCACCTTTTCCTTTTTCATCAGGCCGGTTGCTTCCGCATAGCCGGTCACCTGCCTGGTCAGCGCAGCCCGGAAACCGGCAAGGTGGGTACCGCCATCGCGCTGCGGAATGTTGTTGGTGAAGCAAAGCACATGTTCATGATAGCTGTCGTTCCACCACATGGCGGCTTCGACCGTGATGCCGTCACGCTCGGCCCGCATGTTGATCGGCTCCTCGATCAACGGATGTTTGGCACGGTCCAGATAGCGCACGAACGCTTCCAGGCCACCTTCGTAGAACAGCTCCTCGACCTTGTCCTCAACGCCGCGCTTGTCCGTCAGGATGATGCGGACGCCGGAGTTCAGGAAGGCCAACTCGCGCAGCCGGTGTTCCAGGGTGCTGAAATCGAACTCGGTCTTGGTGAAGGTTTCCGGTGACGGCAGGAAGGTCACCTCGGTTCCTTTTCTGCCGTTGGCCGGACCAACCACCTTGAGCGGTGCCTGGGCATCGCCATGGGCGAAGGTCATGGAGTGTTCTTCGCCGTTGCGCCAGATGCGCAGTTCCAGCTTTGTCGACAGCGCATTGACCACGGAAACGCCCACGCCGTGCAAGCCGCCGGAGACCTTGTAGGAGTTCTGGTCGAACTTGCCGCCCGCATGCAGCTGGGTCATGATGACCTCGGCAGCCGACACGCCTTCTTCCGGGTGCAGGTCCGTCGGGATTCCGCGGCCGTTATCGGATACCGTAACCGATCCGTCCGGATTGAGCGTCACGGTCACGTGGTCGGCATGGCCGGCCAGCGCTTCGTCGATGGCGTTGTCGACCACCTCGTAGACCATGTGGTGCAGACCGGAGCCGTCATCGGTGTCGCCGATATACATGCCGGGCCGCTTGCGCACGGCATCGAGGCCCTTGAGGACCTTGATGCTGTCGGCGCCATATTCGGCACCGCCATTGGTTTCGGGGGTCGGGCTGCTCTCAGGCGTGGACGTGTCGCTCATGCGAATCAATCACCAATCGATTTATCTTTTCCACCCCCGTTATACGGGGTTCCGGCGGGGGTTCAACCACGTGCCGGCCATAGCCAAGCCAGCGAAGGGATTCTGGTGGAAAACCATAAGATTCCGGCGGATTTAAGGGGCCTCGCCTCGCTTCAGCAGGCGGCCCTGGTGCTCCCGGATCTCAAACACTTCGGCTTCCGCCGGCAAAGCCTCGAAAAGGGCCTCGTCCGTACCGGTCATGAAGACCTGTCCGCCAAGGGAATCCAGCTTCGAAAACAGGGCCGAACGACGGTCGGGATCGAGATGCGCGGCGACTTCATCAAGCAACAGGACAGGCGTCATCCCCGACACCTTTGCCGTCAGTTCGGCATGCGCAAGGATAAGGCCTATCAGTAGCGCTTTCTGTTCCCCGGTCGAGGATTGCGAAGCCGGCATCGCCTTGGCCGCGTGGTGAACGGTGAGATCGCTCAGATGCGGTCCGTTGAGCGTGCGCCCGGCGGCCCGGTCGCGGTGTCGGCCGTCCTGCAGCATCTGGCGGTAGCGATCCTCCCGGTCGGAGGCGCTCAAACCGGCGGTTTCCGCCTCGAAGGCACCTTCAAGGGAAACCGAAGCATGGGGAAACGGCAGGTCCTGGGCTGCCTGGCCGGCGATCATCCGGCTGAGCAGATCAACGGTCTCTGCCCTGGCGATGGAGACGGCGGTGCCGAGCTCGGCTACCTGCTGTTCCAGCGCGCTGAGAAAGGCATCGGAGCCACCCTGATCGAGAAGGCGATTGCGCTGACGAAGGGCGTTTTCGAAGTCGCTGACCCGGCGGCCGTGGGTCGGGTCGATCGCCAGCGTCAGCCGGTCAAGAAAACGGCGACGGTCGGAACCCGGGC
The DNA here is from genome assembly GCF_009363335.1 of Labrenzia sp. THAF191a. Taxonomy (GTDB): domain Bacteria; phylum Pseudomonadota; class Alphaproteobacteria; order Rhizobiales; family Stappiaceae; genus Roseibium; species Roseibium algicola. The sequence goes on along the minus strand of NZ_CP045333.1, from coordinate 900,820 downwards.
CGGTGAACAGCCCGTCCATCGACGGCACGAGCCAGAGCACCCGCATGTAGTCCAAAAGACTTTCCGAGCCGCGAACTTCCTCGCCGTCGATACGCACCTTGCGTCCGGAGGTGCCGGCCACCAAACCTGTACCGATTTTGGTTTCGAACCCATCCAATAGAACTGTTGCGGCAACACTCCAGCTGCCATCGCCGTCGTTGCGCGCTATGTCGGCAAGGGCCGCCCGGCGCAGGCCGCGGCCGGCAGTCAGAAAGGATATGGCTTCCAGAATATTGGTCTTGCCGGCGCCATTGGGGCCGACGAAGGCGACCATCCTGGCCGCCATCGGCAATGTCAGCGTGCTGTAGTTGCGGAAGCCGGTCAGCGACAGACGGGTCAGCCGCGCCGTCCGGTAATCTGTCATGACCCCACTTCCGCTACTGATTGGGCGTGCCGGCTAGATCAGACCCGCATCGGCATGAGAACGAACAGGCAGTCGTCAACCGTGTTGTCCTGAATGAGGGTCGGCGAGCCGCTGTCCGCCAGACGGAACAGGGCCGTGTCGCTCGACAGCTGGTTGGCAATGTCGAGCAGGTAGCGGGAGTTGAAGCCGATTTCCAACGGATCGGCATCATATTCGACGGCAAGTTCTTCCGTCGCGCTGCCCGAATCCGGGTTGTTCACGGTCAGCACCAGGCGACCTTCGGTCAGCGACAGCTTGACGGCACGGCCGCGTTCGGAGGAGATCGTCGACACGCGGTCGACAGCTTCCTTGAACTCGTCCCGGTCGACGCGCATTTCCTTGTCGTTGTTCTGCGGGATCACCCGGCCGTAGTCCGGG